>CAJWQN010000317.1 GCA_913045505.1 uncultured Rhodospirillaceae bacterium
CGCCTACAAGCTGATCGAACTCGACGACCGCTTCCAGTTTCTCGGCCCCGGCAAGCGAGTGGTCGACCTGGGCGCGGCGCCGGGGGGCTGGACCCAGGTCGCTCTCGCCCGTTGCCGCGCCGGCGGGACGCGCGGCTCCCAGGTGGTGGCCCTCGATCTGGCGGCGATGGACGCGGTGCCCGGCGCGATCCTGCTGCGCCACGATTTCTTGGCCGAGGATGCGCCGGCGCGGCTCCGGGCCGTGCTCGACGGCGCCCCGGATCTGGTGCTGAGCGACATGGCGGCGCCGGCCACCGGCCACAAGCGCACCGATCAGCTCAAGGTGATGGCGTTGTGCGAGGCCGCGCTCGACTTCGCCCTCGAGTCGCTGGCGCCGGGCGGCGGCTTCGTTGCCAAGGTGCTCAAGGGCGGCGCCGAGCAGGCGCTGGTCCAGCGCATGCGCCGAGATTTCGCCCAGGTCCGCCACGCCAAGCCGCCGGCCAGCCGCAAGGATTCGGCCGAATCCTACGTCGTCGCGACCGGCTTTCGCGGCCGACCCGAGCCGTGACCGGTGGTCCCGCGCCGCCCGTCGCCGGCGGTCAAATGGCGCTTGGCGGCGGGGGCGGGTTCTGTATAGTGGCGCTTCCTCGAGCCAGGATCGCGGCATGGACATACCCGAAGCGCTGACATTCGACGACGTCCTGATCAAGCCCGCCGCGTCCGCCGTGTTGCCCGGCGCGGTCGATACCCGCACCCGCCTGACCCGCGAGGTCGGGCTCCAGATTCCCCTGATCTCGGCGGCCATGGACACCGTCACCGAGGCGCCGCTGGCGATCGCCATGGCCCAGGCCGGCGGTATCGGCGTGATCCACAAGAATTTCGACATCGCCGGCCAGGCCGAGGAGGTCCGTCAGGTCAAGCGCTTCGAGTCGGGCATGGTGATCAACCCGATCACGGTCACTCCCGACATGACCTTGGCCGATCTCAAGGCGCTCAAGGAGCGCCACCGCATTTCTGGGTTTCCCGTTGTCGAGGCCAATGGCGGCCGGCTGGCCGGAATCGTGACCAATCGCGACGTGCGCTTCGCCACCAATCCGAATACGCCGGTCTCCGAGCTGATGACCCGCGACGGCCTGGTCACGGTCCACGAAGGCACCAGCGGCGAGCAGGCCATGCGGCTGCTGCATCGCAACCGGATCGAGAAGCTGCTGGTGATCGATGACGATTATCACTGCGTCGGCATGATCACGGTCACCGACATCGAGAAGGCGGAAGCGTTCCCGAACGCCTGCAAGGACGACAAGGGCCGGCTCCGGGCGGCCGGGGCCACCGGGGTCGGCGATGACGGCGTCGCCCGCGCCGAGGCGCTGATCGACGCCGAGGTCGATGTGGTCGTGGTCGATACCGCGCACGGCCATTCCGAGCCCGTGCTCGACACCGTCGGCCGGATCAAGACCCTGTCCAACTACACCCAGATCATCGGCGGCAACATCGCCACCGCCGAGGGCGCCCGGGCGCTGATCGACGCCGGCGTCGACGCGGTCAAGGTCGGCATCGGGCCGGGCTCGATCTGCACCACGCGGGTGATCGCCGGGGTCGGCATGCCCCAGCTCTCGGCCCTGCTCGAGGTGGTCGAGGTCTGCGCCGAGGCCGGGGTGCCGGTGATCGCCGACGGCGGCATCCGCTTTTCCGGCGATCTGGCCAAGGCGGTCGCCGCCGGCGCCGATTGCGCCATGATCGGCTCGCTGCTGGCCGGCACCACCGAAAGCCCCGGCGAGGTCTATCTGTATCAGGGCCGAAGCTACAAATCCTATCGCGGCATGGGCTCGTTGGGCGCCATGGCCCGGGGCTCGGCCGACCGCTATTTTCAGCAGGAGATCGCCGATACGCTCAAGCTGGTGCCCGAGGGGATCGAGGGCCGGGTGCCGTTCAAGGGACCGGCGGCGAGCGTGATCCTGCAACTGGTCGGGGGCTTGCGCGCGGCCATGGGCTATACCGGCAACGGCGCCATCGCCGCCATGAAGACCAATTGCCGGTTCATCCGGGTCACCAACGCCGGCATGCGCGAAAGTCATGTCCACGGCGTGGCCATCACCCGCGAGGCGCCCAACTATCAACCGGACGCCTGAGCCAGAGGCGCCGAGGCCGCCCAGGGCGCGGCGATGACGCCCGCGGCCCGGGTCCAGTGCGCGATCGCGCTGCTCGACGAAATCGAGCGGGATGCTCGCCCCGCCCACCGGGTCGTCGAGCGCTATCTGCGCGCCCGCCGGTTCATCGGCTCGAAGGACCGGCGCGCGGTCGGCGATCTGGTGTTCCGGACGGTGCGCGCCCGCATTCGTCTGGACTGGCTGATCGCGGCGCGGGGGACGGTGCCCGATTCGCGGTCGCGGGTGCTGGCGGCGCTGGCGCTCGACACCGAGACCGGGCCGGACCGCGCGGCGGCACTGTTCGATGGCGGCCGCTACGGCCCGGCACCGCTCGACGCCGACGAGACCGGTCTGCTGGCGGCGCTGGCCGCCGCCGATTCAAACGATCCGACCATGCCGGCGGCGGTCAGGGGCAACTATCCGTCCTGGTTGGAGCCGGCGTTGGCCCAGCGTTTCGGCCCGGACCTGGCCGCCGAGATGGCGGCCCTGGATGCCGAGGCCGCGGTCGATCTCAGGGTGAACGAGCGGCGGGCCGGGCGGGCGGAGGTGATGGCGGCGCTGCGGAAGGCGGGATTTGACAGCGAACCGACACCGTGGTCGCCGCTTGGGCTTCGCCTCGACCGCCGGCCCGGGATCGCCAATCTGGCCCTTTACCGCGACGGCACCGTCGAGCTTCAGGACGAAGGGGCGCAACTGATCGCGTTTCTGGTCGACGCGGTCGGCGCCGATTGCGTGGTCGACTATTGCGCCGGCGCCGGCGGCAAGACCCTGGCGCTGGCCGCGCGCATGGGCGTCGAGGGGGCCGGGCAGGGAGGGGCCAAGGGCCGGTTGATCGCCTGCGATTCCGCCGCCGATCGGCTCAAGCGCATGGGACCGAGGCTCCGCCGGGCCGGCGTCGCGAGGCTCGAGCGCCAGGTCGTGGCCGAGGCGGCCGATCCTTGGGTGGCGGCCAATCCCACCATCGC
>CAJWQN010000318.1 GCA_913045505.1 uncultured Rhodospirillaceae bacterium
CCCGCCCTGGGGCATCGAGAACGGATTGTGGCTGAACTCGATCTTGCCGGTCTCCGCGTCGCGCTCGTAAAGCGGGAAATCCACGGTCCAGCAGAACCGGTAGACGTTGGGTTCGATCAGGTCCAGGTCGTGGCCGAGCCGGGTGCGCACCTGGCCGGCGAAGGATGCCGCCGTTTCGGGCTTGTCGCAAACGAAGAACACCGAATCGCCGGCTCCCAGACCGGCGCGTGCGCGGATCGCGGCTTGCGCGGCCTCGGGCACGAACTTCGCGATCGGTCCCTTGCCGGCGCCGGTTTCGTCGAAGGTGATGTAGCCGAGCCCGGGCGCACCCTCGTCCCGCGCCCAGTCGTTGAGCTTGTCGAAAAAGCTTCGCGGCCGCGCCGCCGTTCCCGGCCCCGGAATCGCCCGGACCACCGCGCCCTTGTCGATCGCGTTGCGGAACGCGCGGAACTCCACACCGTCCATAGTGAAGCAGTCGGTCACATCGGCGATGATCAAAGGATTGCGCAAGTCCGGCTTGTCGGTGCCGTATTTCAGCATCGCTTCGGCATAGGGAATGCGGGGAAACGGCAGCGCCGGCAAATGCCAATCGGTAAATTCCGCGAACACCCCGTGCAACACCGGCTCGATCGCGGCGAACACGTCATCTTGAGTGACGAACGCCATCTCCAGGTCCAACTGGTAGAATTCGCCGGGGCTGCGGTCGGCGCGGGCGTCCTCGTCGCGGAAACAGGGGGCGATCTGAAAATAGCGATCGAATCCGGCGACCATGATCAGCTGCTTGAACTGCTGCGGCGCTTGCGGCAGGGCATAGAATTCGCCCGCATGGACCCGGCTCGGGACCAGGTAATCGCGTGCGCCCTCGGGGCTCGAGGAGGTCAGGATCGGGGTTTGGAACTCCATGAACCCCTGATCGATCATGCGTCGGCGGATGCTCGCGATGACGGCGCCGCGGAGCTTGATGTTGCGCTGCATATGGGCGCGTCTCAGATCGATGAACCGATGGCGCAGCCGCACCTCCTCGCCGAAATCCTGATCGCCGGCCACCTGCATGGGCAGCACATCGGCCGGTGACTCGACCACGAAATCCCTGATCGAGACCTCGACCCGGCCGGTCGTGAGATTGGGGTTGATCGTGTCTTCGGAGCGCGCCACCACCTCGCCGGTGATCGTGACCACGCTTTCCGGGCGGACCTGTTCGACCGCCACGAAATGCCCAGCGGCCGAATCGATCACGCATTGGGTGATCCCAAAGTGGTCGCGCAGGTCCAGGAACAGCAGATTGCCGTGATCGCGCTTGCGATGAACCCAGCCCGACAGGCGCACCTGCGCGCCGATATGATCGGTGGCGAGTTCGCCACAGCTATGGGTCCGATAGACGTGCATGAGAGGAGTCCAGCGATCGAGGTCCGCGCCCCGCCGGCCGCGAGGCGGGCGGATCATAGTGGCGCCCGGTGGTTCAGAAAAGGGGCCAGTTGACGGCTCCGGCGGGCCGGAGCCGCCGAATCAGTTTCCGAGCCCCGGATTCTCGGGTTCGCGAGGCTTCTCGTAGCAGACCGGATCGCCGATGGTCTGGTAGCAATAGACCGGCGGCGCGCCCTTCTTCAGGATTACGGGTTTGGGATGTCCGGCGAACAATTGCCACAGCCCGTTCTCGAACTGGGTGACCCCCCGATCGGTGCAGCCGCCGAGCGCCACAGCCAAGGCCAGGGCCGGAATCAGACCGACAATCCGGATATCCATGGCTGAAACTCTCTCGACGGGGATCAAACGGGCCAAGCGCCATTTTGGCACCATATTGATTAAGGAACCATGTAGGGCGCCGAAGTGTAAACTGGGAGAGCCATGACCACGGTGTTCGCCTTCACGCCGCGCAAGGGGGCCGAGCGTCTGCTCGGGCCGGTGCGCGCGGTCTCGGTCCACGACGCGGCCATGGAGGATCGGTTCGGCGCCTGGGTCGAGTGCGTGCCGCTCAAGGTGCGGGCCGAACGCTACCAGCGCGACGGCACCTTGTGCGAACGCGATCACTTCGACCGATCAGGGCGATTTCGCGACCGGGCGGTGTTCGCCTATGACGGCGATGGCCGGCTCGGCGAACGCACCCATTACGACCATGCCGGCCAGGCCACCGCGCGCTTCTATTACAGTTATGATTCCTCTGGACGGCTGGTCGAAATGGCCGGCTACGATCCCACCGGCGGCCATCTATCCCGACTGCGGCGGGATTACGACGCCGACGGCGCCTTGCGCGCCATGATCGAGGTCGAGGGCGATCGGTGGACCCGATGGTCGTTCCGGATGGATCCATCCGGCGCGATCATCGCCGCGGACGGCACGATCGCGGTCGCCGACCAGCCGGCCGGCCGGCTCGCGATCCGCTATGACCGCCACGGCGCCATGCGCGACGGCGCCCGATACGACGCCGGCGGCATCCCCCAGGCGCGCTGGCGCTACCGATATGACGGCGCCCGCGAACGGGGCAACTGGACCCGCCGGATCACCGAATATCAGGTCGACAAATTCGGCCGCGACACCTTCGAGCCGACCCTCGTGACCTATCGCCGGTTCGCCTTCTTCGGCGCCGGCCAGGACCATCAGTCGGAGACGGTGTAGGCGCAGGACTCGCTGTCCGCGTCACGGGCGATCAGGCGATCGTAGAAGGCGCCGGCCCGTGCGGTGACCGAGGAAAGGTCCTCCGCCAGCATCAGGCCCTGGGCGACCAGCGCCCGCGCCGCCCGCGCCACTTGGCCAAGATAGGCCGATCGCGAGCCGTAGCGGGCCGCGAGCGACGGCCGGGGATCGCCGTTCGCGCCCGGCGCCGCCCCGTCATCCTTTGCGAACGGGACGAACGAGCCCGACCAGCGCCCGATCTGGTCACCGGCCCCATAGGCCGGGTTGCGGAGGTTCCAGCCCAAATAAGTGCCGAGCGGAACCGCGACCGCCGGCAGGCGGATGCCGCCCCGGTCGATGCCATCGGCATCGGGTTGGGGCACGCGGGGCAGGAATGGTGGCCCGAAATCCGGCGGTACCCGGTCGATGATACCACCGGCTGC
>CAJWQN010000319.1 GCA_913045505.1 uncultured Rhodospirillaceae bacterium
CGTGGGGCGGCGGCGGCGGGCCGCCGGGACCGGACCTCGAAGAGATCTTGCGCCGCGGCCAGGACCGGGTTCGCGGGCTGCTGCCGGGCAATTTCGGCGGCAAGGGCATCCTGATCGCGATTCTGGTGGTGCTTGCGCTGTGGCTGGGCAGCGGCTTCTACACGGTCGCGCCGGAAGAGCAGGCGGTGGTGCTGCGCTTTGGCGAATACGTCAAGGTCGCCCAGCCCGGCCTCAACTATCACATCCCCTACCCGATCGAGCGGATCATCAAGGTGCCGGTGACGACCGTGCGCCGGGTCGAAATCGGTTTCCGCGCCGGCCCCGAGGGGGTCCGCGGCGGGTCACGCAATATCGACGACGAAAGCCTGATGCTGACCGGCGACGAAAACATCCTCGATATCAACTTCAACGTCCAATGGGCGGTCAAGAATGCGGCCGCGTTCGTGTTCAACGTCCGCAACCCGGACCAGACCGTGAAAGACGCCGCCGAAAGCGCCATGCGCGAGGTGATCGGGCGCACGCCGATCGCTTCGGCCTTGGCGGAGGGCCGCGAGCAGGTCGCCGACCAAACCCAGGAGCTGCTGCAACGGATTCTCGACGAATACCAGACCGGGATCATCATCACCGACGTGCCGATGCAGCGCGCCGACCCGCCGCCGGCGGTGATCGAGGATTATCGGGACGTGCAGCGGGCACGCGCCGATCGCGAGCGTCTGATCAACGAGGCCCAGGCGTTCCGCAACCGGGTGCTGCCCGAGGCCAATGGCCAGGCCGCCCAACTGCGCGCCGAGGCCGAGGCCTACAAGAGCCAAGTGGTGGCGCGGGCCGAAGGCGGGGCCAAACGCTTCGTCTCGGTCTATGATGAGTATCGCCTGGCCCAGGACGTGACCAAGCGAAGAATCTATTTGGAAACCATGGAAAACGTGTTCCGCGACATGAACAAGGTGATCATCGACACCTCCTCCCAAGGCACCGGCGGGGTGGTCCCCTATTTGCCGCTGCCGGAAATCCAGAAGCGCGTGCAGGCGGGCCAGCAATGAACCGGGGCACGGTTGTCGTTCTCGGCGTCGGCGGTATTGTCGGGCTGATCATCCTGCTCAGCGCCATGTTTACGGTCGAGCAGCGCGAGCAGGCGCTGGTCATCCAGTTCGGCGATCCCCTCCGCGCGGTCAAGGAGCCGGGGCTCAATTTCAAGATTCCGTTCATCCAGCAGGTGATTTATTTCGACAAGCGCCTGCTCGACTATGACAATCCCCGCGAAGAGGTGATCGCGGCCGACCAGAAACGCTTGGTGGTCGATGCCTTCGCCCGCTACCACATCGTCGACCCGCTGCTGTTCTATCAGACCGTCGGCAACGAACTGGCCCTGCGCCCGCGGCTTGGCTCGATCATCAACGCCCAATTGCGTCAGGTGCTGGGCAAGGTCCCGCTCCAGGCCCTGGTGTCCGATCGCCGGGCGGCCCTGATGCAACAGATTCGGGGCAATATGCGGACCGAGGCCAAACCGTTCGGCATTCGGGTCGAGGACGTGCGCATCAAGCGCGCGGATTTGCCGGCCGAGAATTCGGAGGCGATTTATCGGCGCATGCAGACCGAGCGTCAGCAGGAGGCCGCCGAGCTTCGCGCCAAGGGCGCCGAGCAGGCCCAGAAGATTCGCGCCAGCGCCAACAAGGACAAGGTGGTGATCATCGCCGATGCCGAACGGGACGCGCAGGTCCTGCGCGGCGAAGGCGAGGGTGAGATGAACCGCATTTTCGCCGAGGCCTTCGGCCGTGATCCCGAATTCTTCGCCTTCTATCGGTCCATGCAGGCCTATCAGGAAGCCTTGCAGGGCGACGGCACCACCATGGTCCTGTCGCCGGACAGCGATTTCTTCCGCTATTTCGGCGATGTCACCGGGAGTTCGGGCGGCGACTGAGAGGCCGCGCCACCGGGTCGGCGATTGAGGGGCCGAACGTCCGGTGCAGATACTCGCCCATTTGGTCACCGCCCTGGGCCTGGTTCTGGTCGTCGAGGGGGTTGCCTACGCTCTGTTTCCGGCCCAGATGAAGCGGATGATGGAAACGGTGCAGGTCTTGCCGGTGTCATCGCTCCGCAACGCCGGCTTGCTGGCGGCCGTCGTGGGCGTGGCCCTGGTCTGGCTGGTTCGAAGCTGAACCGACCCCGATCTAAGCCGATGACCGCGCTTGAAATGACGGCCCGCAGTTTCTACGTTTAGCGCAGACAGAACCGACCCCGGAACGCCGCCGTGCATGCCGCCGATCTTGCATTGCCGGCCCCGGGGCCGAACCTTTACGGAGGATTTCGAAGTGGAGCATGATAGCGCGCCGGGGTCGGTCATGGCCTTTCCGCATCACGCGTCGGCAGTGACCGTGGCGGTGGACCGGCGGCGACCCTGGATGATCCGGGCCGTCGCGACAGCGATCGCCGTGCTCGCGCTGGGCGCGTTCACCAGCGTCCGCGCCGACACCAGCCCGCCTGATTTCGCCGATCTCGCCGAGACCCTGAATCCGTCGGTGGTCAATATTTCCACCAGCCAGGACATGCCGGCGTCATCGAATCAGCCATTTCCACAGTTTCCGCCCGGTTCGCCGTTCGAGGAGTTCTTCAAGGAGTTCTTCGAGCGACGCGGCGAAAAACCGCCGGAGAACCAGCCGTCGCCTCCACGCCCACGCCCGACCTCGCTGGGTTCCGGGTTCGTGATCAGCTCGGACGGCTATATCGTGACCAACAATCACGTCATCGCCGACGCCTCGCAGATCATGGTCACCTTCGACGACGATACCCGGCTCGAAGCAAAACTGGTCGGCCGCGATCCGAAAACCGACGTCGCGCTGCTCAAGGTCGAGCCGGAAACGCCGCTCCGCGGTGTCGATTGGGGCGATTCGGATAATGTGCGGGTCGGCAACTGGGTGGTCGCGATCGGCAACCCGTTCGGACTCGGCAATACGGTGACCGCCGGCATCATTTCGGCCCGCGCCCGGGACATCCAATCGGGTCCGTTCGATGACTTCCTCCAGACCGACGCGGCGATCAACCGGGGCAATTCGG
>CAJWQN010000320.1 GCA_913045505.1 uncultured Rhodospirillaceae bacterium
AGAAGCGGTCAATTCATGTGCTACGTAAAGCGGTCAATTCAAAGTGCTATCGACATTGCGAATCAGGGGCTGTCGGCCGTCGGTCCACCGCCGCCTTGCCGGGGCCGGTCATTGTTGGCACACTCGACGGGTCGATCGGGCGGACACGAGGGGAGGGCGTGGGTGATGGCTAAGCTGTCTCACCGATGGGTGTTGGGCGCGGTTGCCGCGATGCTGTTGGCGGGGCCGGCGGGCGCGCAGGAGGTGCGGGTGTTTCCGCCCGCGCCTCCCACCGAAAGCCCGATCGCGGGCGCGATCGATTTTCACGTCCACTCGGCGCCGGATGTGTTCGGGCGCTCGATCGACGACAACGCCGTCGCCGAGGTCGCCGTGCGCGCCGGCATGCGGGCGCTGGTCTACAAGAATCACGTCACCACCACAGCCGATCGGGCGGCGCTGGTGATGAAGGCGGTGCCCGGAATCGAGGTGTTCGGCGGCATCACGCTGAATCAGGCGGTGGGCGGCATCAACGTCATGGCGGTCGAATGGATGCACCGCATCGAGGGCGGGCGCGGCAAGGTGGTGTGGTTGCCGACCTTCGATGCCGATCACCACCTGCGGGTGTTTGGCGAGGCGGGCGAGGGTTTGAAGGTCGCTGTCGATGGCGTGGTCACGGCGGAGACCGAAGCGGTGCTCGAGGTGATCGCGCGCGAGAACCTGGTTTTGCACACCGGCCATGTCGCGCCGGCGGAGGTCCTCGCGGTGATCCGGCGCGGGCGCGAGATCGGCGTCGACAACATCGTGATCACCCACGCCATGGCCGATGTCCCCGGACTCGATCTCGATCAGATGCGCCAGGCGGCGGCGATGGGGGCCTTCATGGAGCTGGATTACATCAATCACCTGATGGGGCCCCAGGCCCATCTCGGCTGGATGCGCCACTGGCGGCGGGTCTCGATCGCGGACATGGCGGCCGCGGTCAAGGCGATCGGCGCCGCTCATTTCGTGCTCGGCTCCGATCTCGGCCAGACCGGCAACCCGATCCACCCGGACGGCTACAAGATGCTGGTCGCCGGGCTCCAGAAGGCGGGCCTATCGGAGGCCGACCTGGACCTGATGATGAAGACCAATCCGGCCCGGCTGTTGGGCCTCGAGCCCTAGCTTCCGGCCAACACGATGGGCCTCAGGCGCCGAGCTGTCGGGCCAATTCGGGGAAGCTGTCGACGATGATGTCGTGGTGCGGGTTGGGGGTAGGGTCGGGCGGGCCTTCCGCGCCCCATTCATCCGGCCGGCGGATGAACGCGGTCTTGAAGCCGGACGCCTTGGCGGCATCGAGATCGAAATTGTGGCACGCCACCATGCAGCATTGGCCGGGTTCGAGCTGGAGGAATTTCGCCGCGGTCTGGTAGGCTTCCGGCAAGACCTTGTACTTGCCGATCGCCTCGCAGGAAATCACCGCGTCCCAGCTGAGGCCGTTGCGCCGGGCCGTGTCGATGATGATTCGGAAGCTCAGGATCGTGAACGAAGCGCAGATGAATTTCGCCCGCAGCTTGGGCAGCGTCTCCGGAAAGTCCGGCCAGCATTTGAAGCTGTGCATCTTGTCCCACCAGATTTCGCGACGTTCATCGGTCGTCACCATGTCCAGATCGTTCTCGGCCAAGATTTCGTCCAGCGTCAGGCGATGGGAATCGTCGAAATTGTACGTCGGTGGCGATTTTTCGCCCAGGTTCAGCATTCGCTTCAAGGAACGCCGGCGAAGCTCGTTGGCCAGCGCCGCCCAATCTTTCTCCACGCCGTATTTGGCGCCGACCTCGGCCAACGCGGTGCTGAAACCGGTATGCCAGTCGATAATGGTTCCGCCGGTATCGAACGTCAGGGCCTTCACGTCATCGAGGCTCATGTTTCCTCCCAAAGGTTATGGCCGAAGCCCCGCCCGAACAATAACCGCCGGGCCCCGCCTCGGCCGCCACGGCTGATCATACAGCCTCGCGCCGCGAACGGCACGCCGGCAAGAATGCCGAAAAATTGCTTGTTCGGGCCGGCCGGGTGGATACACATATGGGCATGGATGATCAAGCGGCACGGGCGGCCGCGTCGGCCTTGTGGCGGGCGTGGCAGAGCGATCGGCGGATCGACGGGTTGGCCGAGTCCTGCCGGCCGGGGTCTCTCGACGAGGGTTATCGGATTCAGGCGGCCTTGGCCGAGACGGTTGGCCAAATGCTGCGCGGCTGGAAAATCGCCGCCACCAGCGCCCACGGCCAGGCTCATCTGGGTATCAGCGAGCCTTTGGCCGGGCGCCTGTTCGACGGATTCTCTTATCGGAGCGGCGCCGAATTGCCGGCCGAGGGATTGCACATGGGGGTCGCCGAGGCCGAATTCGCCTTCGTGTTGGCCGATGATCTCGAGCCCCGCGCGGAGCCGTTCGCCGTCGCCGACGTCCTCGCCCGGGTGGCCGCGCTCCACACCGCCATCGAGGTCCCCGATTCCCGTTATACCGACTTCACCGTGGTCGGCGCCCCCCAGTTGGTCGCGGACAATGCCTGCGGGCGCTATTTTGTCCTCGGGAACGCGGCCCAGGACTGGCGCGACGTCGATCTGGCCCGCCACCCGGTTTCGATGTCGGTCAACGGCGCCGTCGCCGGGGAGGGCAGCGGCGCCAACGTCCTGGGCGACCCCAGGATCGCGCTCGCCTGGCTGGCCAACGACCGCGCCCGGCGCGGGACCCCGCTCAGCGCCGGAGACGTGGTCACCACCGGCACCTGCCTGGTCCCGGTGCCGATCAAGGCCGGCGACCGGGTTCTCGCCGATTTCGGCGCCCTGGGCACGACCTCGGTGAGCTTCCGCGCCCCATAGACGCGCCCGGCGGCGCGCGACCTCGGATCCGGAGACTCTTACCATGATCGACCTGCATTACTGGCCGACGCCAAACGGCAAGAAAGTGACCATCCTTCTGGAGGAATGCGGCCTGCCCTATCGAATCCTGCCCTGCGATATCGGCCGCGGCGATCAGTTCGAGGAGGACTTCCTGCGCATCTGTCCCAACAACCGGATGCCGGCGA
>CAJWQN010000321.1 GCA_913045505.1 uncultured Rhodospirillaceae bacterium
AAGATATTCCCAGTAACCCGCGAACTCGCGCCGCGCGGCGACGCGGGTGGCCACCATCCCGTCCAGGCCACCGAACCCGACCGCGAGCTGCGGCGCCCCGGCCGTGACCGCGTCCGAATCGCCGAGCCTGATCGGCACGGCTTCGATCGCGCCGAGGCCACGCAGCAGGCCGAAGCCGGTGTCGTAATCATAGGCCAGGATTTCCGCCGGCACCTCGTGGCCGCGGGAATCGACCACCGTCGCCGCCATGGCCTCCAGAATCAGATAGCCGATGGTCAGCACCAGGCCGTTGTCGTCGATCACGACGCCGTTGCCTTCGCGCTCGGTGCCCAGAAACCGGGCGCTGCGGGCATCGGCAGGAATTTCCGCGCGCACCTGGACCACCGCGTTCAGAACATCGTGGGCGGCATCGGCCCGCGCCCCATCGGGCGCGCCCGCCAACAGCGCGACCACCAGAATCGAAAAAGCGGGAATGAGGCGAATCACATCGGTCTCCAATCGTCCGCCCCAAGCTAACCGATCGCGCCCCGGCGCACCAGAACCGGCCCGGGGCGATCGGCTGGTGTTCCGCCGGCGCGACCGCGACAGCGCGATGACCGATCTCGGACGTATGGCCGGCGACATCAAGCACCGACTCGACTGCCCGGCGCGGGGCGCCGTTTATGTCTCCTGCCTGGCCCGCGGCCCCAACCCGTTCGGCTCCGACCCGGACGAGATTGGCCTGATCCAACCGGAATTGGCGAGCCCCGGCGCCGTACCGCCGTCCCCGATCGGCTTCTTCGCCAACGGTGAAATCTCCCACCACCGCCTCGACACCCAAACCGGCAGGCTGACGGTCTTCGTCTCGGTCGGACTCGTCGGACGCCTGCCAACCCGGGCGAAGCGCCGCAACCACCCGCCCATGGCAAGCGGCCGACAACCCTCGATCGGACCGGTCGTGCCGATGCAGTCCAAGAAAGGATCTGAGTTTTGCGCGTCTTCTTCCCGGTATCGCCGTTCACGCAGCCGCGAGGCCGCGCAAACTCTCGAGGACAACAAAACATCCGAGTAGGGTCGTCGCAAGCCCGATGCCACCTTGCAGGAGACCGTTGGCCCAGGTCAACGTCCGGGCCGACCAGGCCAGCGGCACGGCGATGACCGCTGAAAGCACCGCCATGCCGAGGATCGATCCGATCCCGAACAGGAAAATGTAGCTCAGCCCCAGGGGTACCGAAGCCACCGTCGTCGCCATCAGGATCACCAGGGCGGCCGACCCTGCCATTCCGTGCATCATCCCCACCAGCACGGTGCGTATAGGCAGGCCATTTGGGTGGTTGTGATCGTGCCGACGGGGATCATGCGGCCGGTCCTCGCCACCGTGGCAATGGGCATGCCAATGAACGGTGCCATTTCCGTGACGATGACAATGGAAATGGATTCGGTCGCGCACCAGGGAGGCGACCACATGGGCGCCGAGGCCGATGAGCATGAGCCCGACCAGTAGCTCCAGCCACACCGAAAGGGTGTCATCGATCGCCAACTCAAAGGCGAGGGCACCACCGGCGACGATCATCAGCGTCACTGTGTGACCCAGGCCCCAGACGGCGCCATGGGTGACGATCCGGCGAACGGAGGACTGCCGTGCGGCAAGGCTCGACACCGCCGCTACATGATCGGCCTCGAGCGCATGCTGCATGCCGATAACCAGCCCCAGCAGCAGCACCCCCAATCCACCACCCGACAACCCTTCGACCACCGATCTCTCCGTTTCGTCGCCGCCTCGTCGGGACCGCGGGTCCTGGCAATGGACGTCATGCCATGCCGCGCGTGCTCTGGATCGTCATGCAATCGAAAGAGCAAAGCAAGCCATACACGAAAGTCCGGGACAGCGGGTGTTTGACCGGCGCACCCTTACGCCGCCACGACATCGCGAGTTGGGCCGCGGAAATAGTCGCTCGGGCCCATCCTGATGGGGCTGCGTTTGCCCTTGAAGGTGGCCTGGTGGGCGCCGTCGAGCCGGTCGACCACGGAACCGATCCAGCCGCCCCCTGATTCGAGCAGCACGAATTTGAGGGTCGGGAACCGGTCGAACGGGGCGAAGTCGAAGGCGCTGGCGAAGGCCTGGCGCCCGGTCGCGAAATTCTGGCTCGATACAGCGCTCCCACAAATCGGGCGGTTCCAGAACATGGCCGTCGGTGTCGATGGTGCCCCCGTGGCGGATCGGCGTCAGAGTCGCAAGATCGAAAACCGCCCGCATATCCTCGCCCTCCGCGCTCAATGGGCCTCGTCCCAATTGTCGCCGATGCCGGTATCGACGACCAGCGGTATGGTGAGAGCGCGGGCCGGCAGGGGCGCCGCCGCCATCACCCGCGTGACCATTTGCGCGGTCTCGGTGACTTCCGCCTCGGGCACCTCGAAGATCAGCTCGTCATGAACCTGGAGCAGCATCTTCGCCGAGAGACCGGCCGCATCAAGCGCCGGTTGCATGCGAATCATGGCGCGCTTGATGATGTCGGCGGCCGCGCCCTGCAACGGCGCGTTGATCGCCTGGCGCTCGGCGTAATTGCGCCGCGCCGGATTCTTGTCGTGGATGCCGGCCAGATGGCAGCGCCGGCCGAACAGGGTGGCGACGTAGCCGTGGGCGCGAGCGAAGCTCTTGGTCCGGTCCATGTAGTCGCGAATTCCGGGATAGCGCTCGAAATAGGCCTCGATATAGCGTTTAGCCTCGCGTTGCGGAATGCCCAATTGGCGGGCGAGCCCGAACGCGCTTTGGCCATAGATGATGCCGAAATTGATCGCCTTGGCGTTGCGCCGGACCAGCGGGTCCATGCGGTCGGCCGACACCCCGAACACCTGGGCGGCGGTCATGGCGTGAATGTCGGCACCGTCGGCGAAGGCCTGGCGCAGGGGCGCGATCTCGGCGACTTCGGCCAGCAGGCGCAGCTCGATCTGGGAATAATCGGCGCTCATCAGCTTGGTGCCCGGCGGGGCCGTGAAGGCACGGCGTATCTTGCGGCCCTCTTCGGTCCGGACCGGAATGTTCTGCAGATTGGGAT
>CAJWQN010000322.1 GCA_913045505.1 uncultured Rhodospirillaceae bacterium
GGCATCGGGTTCTCGGTCCCCGCCAATCTGGCCAAGAACGTCGTCCATCAGCTCAAGGAGTTCGGCGAAACCCGTCGCGGCTGGCTGGGCGTACGCATTCAGACCGTGACCGAGGACCTGGCCGAGACCCTGGGCCTCGAGGGTGCCCGCGGCGCGTTGGTGGCCACCGTCAGCGAAGACAGCCCGGCCTCCGCGGCCGGGGTCGAGGTTGGCGACGTGGTGCTGGCCTTCGACGGCAAGCCGGTCGAGAACATGCGCCGCCTGCCCCGGATTGTCGCCGAGACCGAGATCGGCAAGGCGGTCGAGGTCGAGTTGTGGCGCGACGGCAAGGTGGTCACGGTCCAGGTTTCGGTCGGCCATCTCGATGAAAGCGGTATGGAGGTCGCCTCGGCCACGCCCGCGCCCGACGCTCCGATCGCCGAGGACGTGCCCGCTCTCGGCCTGACCCTATCGACGATCACGCCGGAGCTCCGGACCAAGTTCGAACTCGGAGATTCAGCCGGCGGGGTGATGGTCGTCAGGGTCGATGGCGCCAGCCTGGCCGCCGAGAAAGGCATCCGGCCGGGCGATGTGATCGTCGAGGTCGGGCAGGAGGAGGTTTCCAGCCCCGCGGAGGTGATCGCCAAGATCGACGCCCAAAAAGCCCAGAACAAGAATACGGTGCTGCTGCTGCTGGATCGCAAGGGCGATCTGCAATTCATCGCGGTTCGTCTGTCGGACAGCTGACGCCGGGCGCGCCGGTTCATGAGGCGGGGGCCGGTCGTCCTGCTGGCCGGCCCCACCGCCAGTGGCAAATCGGCGCTCGCGATCGGGCTCGCCCAGGCTGTCGGCGGCACCGTCATCAACGCCGACAGCATGCAGGTCTATGGCGAATTGCGGGTCCTCACCGCCCGGCCGAGTCCGGCCGAGGAAAGCCTGGTTCCCCATCGGCTTTACGGAACCCTTAAAGCCGCGGAACCATGCTCGGCGGCCCGCTGGCGGACGCTGGCGGTGGCCGAGATCGATGCCGCCCACCGGGCCGGCCGGGTGCCCCTGCTGGTCGGGGGAACCGGCCTTTACTTCCGGGCCCTGATCGACGGGCTGGCGCCGGTGCCGGCGGTACCGGCGGCGATTCGCGCCCGCGCCCGGCACCTGCACGCCGAGATCGGCGGCGCGGCCTTCAAATCGATGCTCGCCGAACGCGACCGCCGGGGTGCCGAGCGTCTTCATGCCGGCGACAGCCAACGCCTGATCCGCGCCTGGGAAGTGATCGAGGCGACCGGGCGATCACTGAGCGACTGGCAGGCCCACGCGCCGGCGGCGACCTTGGACGCGCCGGTCCTGACGGTGATGATCACACCCGATCGGGCGGCGCTCTACGCCGCTTGCGACCGCCGCTTCGCCGCGATGCTCGCCAACGGCGCGCTCGATGAAGTGGCGGCGCTCGACGCCCTTGGCCTGGACGATCAATTGCCGGTGATGAAGGCGCTCGGCCTGCCGGCGCTGCGCCGCCATCTGCAAGGCGCCCTGTCGCGCGATCAGGCGACCCGGGCGGCCCAGCAGGCGACCCGGAACTTCGCCAAACGACAGCTCACCTGGTTCCGCCACCAGATGCGCGCCCAGGTCACCCTCTCCGATCCGCGCCGCGGCGCCGAAGGCCTGGCCGATTCGGTCCGGCGGTTTGTGTTGACGGCACACTAGCAACCGACTAGCGTCCCGGCCTTTTCACCGGCAGCGTCGGTCGCTTGCTCCGGCGCGGAGCCCGCTTCGGGCGGAGGACATCATGAAGCTCAGTGGCGCCCAGATCGTGGTCAAGTCCTTGGTCGATATGGGTGTCGAGGTCGTATTCGGCTATCCCGGCGGCGCGGTTCTGCCGATCTACGACGCGATCTTCCAGCAAAACGAGTTGCGCCACATTCTGGTCCGCCACGAGCAGGCGGCCGTGCATGCCGCCGAAGGCTACGCCCGTTCGACCGGCAAGGTCGGCGCCGTGCTGGTCACGTCGGGGCCCGGTGCCACCAATGCGGTGACCGGGCTTGCCGACGCGCTGATGGATTCGATCCCGTTGGTCTGCCTGACCGGCCAGGTGCCCACCCATCTGATCGGCAACGACGCCTTCCAGGAGGCCGACACGGTCGGGATTACCCGCCCCTGCACCAAGCACAATTATTTGATCAAGAACGTCGATGATCTGGCCCGCACCCTGGCCGAGGCGTTTTACGTCGCGCGTTCGGGCCGGCCCGGCCCGGTGGTGGTCGATCTGCCCAAGGACGTGGCCAACGCCGAGACCGACTACGAACCGGTGGGCGACGTGACCCACAAATCCTACCGGCCGATCACCAATGCCGGCACCGAGGCGATCGAGGAAGCAGTCGATCTGATCGCCGGTGCCAAGCGGCCGATCTTGTATGCCGGCGGCGGCGTGATCAATTCCGGCGATCACGCGAGCAAGCTTCTTCACAAGCTGGCCAAGGCGACCGGAGCGCCGGTGACCACGACCTTGATGGGTCTTGGCTGCTTTCCGGCGGAGCATCCGCAATTTCTCGGCATGCTCGGCATGCACGGCACCTACGAAGCCAATATGAGCATGCATGTTTGTGACGTGATGGTCGCGATCGGCGCCCGCTTCGACGATCGGGTCACCGGTCGGCTGACCGATTTCTCGCCCGGCTCGACCAAGATCCAGATCGACATCGATCCGTCCTCGATCAACAAGAACGTGCCGGTGGAGTTGCCGTTGGTCGGCGATGTGTCCTGTGTGTTGGAGGCGATGCTCGAGACCTGGAAGCGCAAGAGGCGCGCGCCCAAGAAAGCGGCCTTGAAATCCTGGTGGCGGCAGATCGATGCTTGGCGGGCCGTGGACTGCCTCAAATACGCGCCCTCGGAGACCACCATCAAGCCGCAATACGCGCTCCAGCGCCTTCAGGCGGCGACCGCCGGCCGCGACGTCTACTTCACCACCGAGGTCGGCCAGCATCAGATGTGGGCGGCCCAGTACCTGCACTTCGCCGAGCCCCGCCGATGGATGACCTCGGGCGGGC
>CAJWQN010000323.1 GCA_913045505.1 uncultured Rhodospirillaceae bacterium
GCGCGATCGCCAGGCCCGACGTCCTGATCGTCGCCCGGGGCGGCGGCAGCATCGAGGACTTGTGGGCCTTCAACGAGGAAGCGGTGGTCCGCGCGGCGGCGGCCAGCACAATTCCGCTGATCAGCGCGGTCGGCCACGAGACCGACACCACCCTGATCGATTTCGCTTCCGACAGGCGGGCGCCGACGCCGAGTGCCGCCGCCGAGATGGTGGTGCCGGTGCGCGCCGAGTTGCTGGTCACCCTGGCCGATCGCGGCCGTCAACTGATCGCGGCCGCGACCCGGATGCTCGCCGATCACCGGCGCAGCGTCGACAGTCTCGCCCGTGGCCTGCCCCGACCCCAGGCCGTGCTGGGTGAGGCGACGCAACGGCTCGATGACCGGATCGATCGCCTGGCCGGCGCCCGCGACCGCTATTTCCGGGACCGCCAGATCCGCCTCGCCGCTTTGCGGCCGATGAGCCCGGCGCGGACGGTCGCGGTCCTCGCCCACCGCCTCGGCGCCGCCGGCGACGGGCTCGAACGCGCCATCGGGCGCGCCGCCACCGATCACGGCCGGCGCCTGGAGACAGCCGGCAAGTTGCTGGACAGCTTTTCCTATCGCAACGTTCTGGCCCGTGGTTACGCGGTGGTGCGGGGCGAATCCGGCGACCTGATCAAGAGCGCGGCGGCGACCAAGCCCGGGGGGGCGGTGCGGATCGAGTTCGCCGACGACACGGTGCCAGCGGTCGTCGGCGCCGGTGCCAAACCCGCCGCGCCGCGCAAGCCGCGCGCCCGCGCGCCCCGAAACGAGGATCAGGGACAGCTCATATGATCGGATCTCGCGTGTGTGCGGCCAAGGGAATTTCGCTTGTCGTGGTGGTGGTGCTGGCTCTGTCGGCATGGCCGGGTTTCGGCTGGGCGGGAAGCCTGCGTTTCCAGGGCGAGATGGTGCAAGGCGGGTTGATCCGCGGGATCGCCGTGCCCGGTGCCGTGGTAACCCTGAACGGCGCCCTGGTGCGGGTCGCCGAGGACGGCCGGTTCGTGTTCGGCCTCGGCCATGACGCGGAGCCCTGGGCGCTGGTCAAGGCGCGGTTTCCCGACGGCTCCCGCCATCGTCTGGTCTTGAAAATTCGCCAAAGGGACTACCCGGAGCAACATGTCGACGGGCTCGCCCCCGCCCAGGTGACGCCGCCCGAATCGGTGCGCGCGCGGATTCGGGCCGATGCCGCCAAGGTTGCCGCCGCCCGTGCCACCGACACCGACCGCGGCGAGGCTCTCGACGATTTCGTCTGGCCGGCCGTCGGGCCGATCACCGGCGTCTTCGGCTCCCGGCGGGTGCTCAACGGTACACCCCGCGCGCGCCATTTCGGGGTCGACGTGGCTGCCGGCGAAGGCACCGAAGTGGTCGCCGTGGCCGGTGGCATCGTGCGTCTGGCGGACGACCTTTATTTCTCCGGCAACACCGTCGTTATCGACCATGGCCACGGCCTCTCCAGCAGCTATCTCCACCTTTCCCAGATGTCGGTGGCCGAAGGCGACGAGGTTGCTCAAGGCGCGCCCATCGGTCGCATCGGCGCCACCGGCCGCGCCACCGGCCCTCATCTGGATTGGCGGGTCAACTGGTTCGGCGCCCGCCTCGACCCGGCCCTGGTCGCGGGCGCGATGCCCGAGCCGCCGGCAACCGATTGAGTCAGCCGTCCTTGGGCCAGCGGCGGTGGAGCCAGAGCCATTGCTCGGGGCGATCGCGAATCCAGGATTCGAGCAGGGCGTTGACCCGGGTCATGATCGCCAGCACGTCGGCGTCGCGGTCGCCGCTGTCGGGCAATTCCAGCGGCGCCATGACCGTGAGCCGAAAGCGCGCGCCGTCCAGCCGCTCGACCCGTGCCGGCACGATCGGAACCCGGAACCGGAGCGCGAGCTCGGCCAGGGCCGGCGCGGTCATCGCGTCGCGGCCGAAGAACGGCACGGCGATACCCTCGTTGAGCTTCTGGTCGATCAGCAGGCCCAGATGCTCGCCGCGCCCGAGAGCCGCCAGCAGTGCCCGCGCGCCCCGGCCGCCCTTGGGGTGATGGCTGCCGCCGATCGGCGCCCGCATCCGCTGGATCAGCCGTTCCACATGGGGGTTGTTGGCGACGCGATAGACATGAACCAGGGGCATGCCCCGTTGGGTTCCGCCGAGCGACGCCAATTCCCAATTGCCGATATGGCCGGAGAAAAAGATCGCGCCGATGCCGTCGTCGCGCAGGCGGTCGATGTGCTCGATGCCGACCACCTCGACCCGACCGTCGCCGCCGTAGAGATCGAACCCGCCCAGATGGGGGTATTCCGCGATCACCCGGCCCAGATTGTCCCACATGCCGATGACCACGCGCTCGATCTCCGCCGGCCCCAATTCGGCCATGGCACGGCCGAGATTGGCCCGCGCGCGGGCGCTGATCCCGAGTCGAGGGCCGATCAGGCGGCCGATCCTTGCGCCCAGCGCCGAGGCGCGATCCAGCGGCATGCTTGCGAACAGGGCGAGAAGGACCCGCACCACCGCGTATTCGAGCAGGTGGCGGAGGCGGCGCGGGAACGGGTGTTCAGCCATCCGCGTCCAGCCTCGCGAGCAAATCGTCGATCGGGCCGGGCGCGTCCCATGCCACGGTGACGTCGAGCACGGACGCGAGCGGGCGGGCCGGTTCGGGGATCCGCACCGCATCCTTGGCGGTGGTGACCAGAATCGCGCCGAGCTTGACCGCCTTGTCGGCCAGCACCATGACCTCGTGATCGCGATAGCGGTGGTGATCGGCAAACGGATGGCGGGCGAGCACCTCGCAGTGGAGGGACTCGAGAGTGGCGAAGAACTTCTCGGGCCGGCCGATACCGGCGAAGGCGACCACCGCCCGGCCGCGCACCGACTCGGCCCCGGGGCCGGGCACAAGGCGGGCGAAGAGCACGGGCAGCCGGTCGGAGAACCGGGCGCCGATGCCGGCGCGGTCCGCGCCAAGCACCACGATCGCGTCGGCACGGGCCAGCGCGG
>CAJWQN010000324.1 GCA_913045505.1 uncultured Rhodospirillaceae bacterium
CCTGGCCCCGGCCCGGCACCGATCTCGACGACACCATCGCCCGAATCCGGCGAACCAGCCGTTTGGACCGCCTGTTCGACGACTATCTGTCACTCTATCCCGATTGGGCATTGGCCCAGCTCGCGTTCGCGGTCGCGGTCGAGTCCGATGTGCCGGTGCTGATTTTCGACGGTGTTCTGGATGCCTCGGACTTGGTGTTCCGCCGCGCGGCCTGGGAACGGCTGATCGCGGAGACCGAACGCGGACGCAGGGTGATCGTGGTGACCTACCGCCTCCTGGGGCTGCCGGGCCTCGAGAAGGGCCGATTCACGGCGCTCAGCGGAACGGCCGTGGTCGGCCGCGGCGCGATCGGTCCCGAACTCGCCCAATTCTATCTCGACATGCTCGAGGGCGAGGGTCGCGCCCGTGATGGCCGACCCGGCTGATCAAGACCGCCGGTCGGTTCTGGTGATCGGTGCCACCGGACAGATCGGGATCGGTGTCTTGCGCGAGGCGCGCCGGCTCGGGTGGCGGGTGGCGGCGTTGCGCCACCGCCGTCCGGGCGCGGAGGAGGCGGGCGACGCCGGCGTCGAATGGATCGACGGAGACCTCGCGCTGCCGGGTCTCGATCTCGGTCGTCTACGGGCGGAGTGCGTGATTTTCGCCACCGGGCTGTGGCTGCTGCCGGCGCATCTGGAGGCCCTGCATGGCGTTGGGGTCCGCCGCTTGATCGCGTTCAGCACCTCCTCGGTCAAGGGCAAGCGCGATTCGCGCAGCCGCTTCGAGCGTGATCAGACCGCCGCGATCGCCGCCGCCGAAGCCGCGGTCACGACGGGCTGCGATCGGCTGGGCATGGCCTGGACCCTGCTCCGCCCGGCCCTGATCTATGGCCGCGGCCTCGACCAGAACATCACCGTGGCCGCGCGGCTGATCGATCGCTTGGGGTGGTATCCGATCTCCGGCCCGGCCCAAGGCCTGCGCCAGCCGGTCCATGCCGACGATCTGGCCGCGGCCGCGCTGGCGGCGATAGATTGCGCGGCGGCGCGCGGGCGCATCTATCACCTGGGCGGCGGCGAGACCTTGACCTATCGGGACATGATCGGTCGGCTGTTCGACTGCCTCGGGCGCCGGCGCCGCCTGGTGCCGGTGCCGGGGCTCGGCGTTCTGGCCGCGGCCTGGGGTCTGCTCAGCGGAAACCCGGTGCTGACGGCGGACACGGTGCGCCGCATGAATCGTGATTTGGCGTTTGACGACGGCGCCGCGGCCCGGGACTTCGCCTATGCCCCGCGCCCGTTCCTCGCCGCCGGTCGCGCCGATCTCGGGATTTAGAGACGCTCGGTCGCGGGCGTCGCGATGTCCTGAATCGCGGCCAGCAGGCCATCTCGAATGCTGGGCTCCGAGGCCGTGTGGCCGGCATCGGCGACGATACGGAGATCGCAGTCGGGCCACCGGTCCGCCACTCCCGAGGCGGCGCGGGGCGGGCACAGTAGGTCGTAGCGGCCCTGGACGATGATCCCGGGGATCCCGGCCAGCCGGTCCGCGTTCGCAACCAACTGGCTCGGCTCCAAGAAGCAGTCGTGGCGAATGTAATGCCACTCGAAATAGGGCGTGTTGGGGCCGCCGTGATCGGCGGTGGCGGTCTCGTCGAACAGGCGATCGGGCAGATTGACCGCCGATGGCTCGAGGACCGAGAGCGCGCGTTCCAGTTCATTCCATGCCCGCGCCGCGGGCAGCGCGACGCGCGGATCACTGTCCATCAGCCGCGCCCCGTAGGCGGCGATCGGCTCGGCCCGCTCATCGGCCGGCAGGAGTTCGACGAACCGGCGCCACAGTTCGGGACGGAAGGTCCGGGCGGCGCCGGCGAAAGCCCATCGGGCCTCGTCCGGCGTGCCCAGGAAAACCGCGCGCAGCACCATGCCCAAGACCCGACTGGGGTGAGCTTCCGCATAGGCTAGGGCCAGGGTCGAGCCCCACGAGCCGCCGACCACGATCCAGCGGTCGATCTGGAGGGCGATGCGAATTTGCTCGATGTCGGCGACCAAATCGCCGGTCGTGTTGTGTTCCAACGAGCGCTTGGGCCGGCTCCGCCCGGCGCCGCGCTGGTCGAACAACACCGCGCGGTAGCGCTTCGGGTCGAACAGGCGCGCATGATCGCGGCGGCAGCCGCTGCCCGGACCGCCATGCAGGAACACCGCCGGCAGTCCGTCCGGGTTCCCGAATTGCTCGAGATACAAAACATGATCGGAACCCACCGCCACCTCGCGGGTCGCGAACGGCTGAGCCGGTGGGAACAGAACGCCGGGTTCGAGAGGCATCGGCTACTGGGCGGCCAGGGGTGCGAGCGCGCTCGCCTCGCCGCGGAATTGCAGCGCGGCCAGGCGCGCATACAATCCATCGTCGGCGATCAGCGACTCGTGGGTACCCTGCGCGACCACCCGGCCCCGATCCATGACCACGATGCGGTCGGCCTTGCGCACGGTCGCCAGGCGATGGGCGATGACCAGCGTGGTGCGCCCGGCCATCAGCTGTTCCAGCGCTTCTTGAACAAGATGCTCGCTGGCCGCGTCGAGCGCGCTGGTCGCCTCGTCGAGCAGCAGAATCGCCGGGTCGCGCAGGAGCGCTCGGGCGATCGCGATTCGCTGGCGCTGGCCTCCCGACAGACGCAAGCCACGCTCGCCCAGATAACTTCCCAGGCCATCGGGCAGGCTATCGAGAAATTCGGTCGCGGCGGCGGCTTCGGCGGCGGCGCGGACTTCCCAGTCAGCGGCCTCGGGCCGGCCGAAGCGGATGTTGTCCCAGGCGTCGGCGGCGAAGATGACCGGCTCCTGCGGCACCATCGCGATCCCGGCGCGGATGGCTTGCGGGTCGGCGGCCCGAAGCGCAACGCCGTCGATACGGAGCTCGCCTTGTTGCGGGTCGTAGAAGCGCAGCAGGAGCTGAAACACGGTCGATTTGCCGGCTCCCGACGGCCCGACCAGGGCCACCGTCTCGCCCGGCGCGGCTCGCAGCGAAAAC
>CAJWQN010000325.1 GCA_913045505.1 uncultured Rhodospirillaceae bacterium
CCGAACCGGTTTATCCAGACCCCGTATGTCCAAACCAGCCAGAAATGAGAAATGGGGTCATTGGACGAAAAATGGGGTCATTGTACTTTGAGAAATGGTGAGAAATGGTGAGAAATGGAAATGGGGTCATTGTACTTATCTAGCGACACTCCGTTGATAGGATTTGGTGTTGATCCAGCTTTCGTTGATCATGAACCTCCATCCTGACACGTGTGCACACGATAGGATCATTAAAGTACAATGTCCCCTAAAATCCAGGCGGAGTTATAAAAGTACAATGTCCCCAAAAACAGAAACCGATAAAAGTACAATGTCTCCGAAAATATGTCTCCGAAAACACCTGCCGTTCTGGGACGGCCATCACTGGGCCGGCGCCGGCGCCCCTGGTCGCACAGAGGCGCCGGCACCGGGCCGATTCAGCCCAGCATGTCGCTCCAGATTGCCTTGGCCCAATCGTCGGCGTTGCGCGCGACCAGGTTGGAGCGCCCGGGCGACAGGCCCTTGGCGCCCTTGATCCCGGCCATCTTGCCCGACTCGTCGTCCCAGTCGTAGACGGCGGTGACCGAAATTCCCTCTTCGGCGCTGACCAGGCTGTAGCAGGTGTTGGCCATGCTCGGCCGTGCCGGTGCCCCACCTCCGAGCAGCGCGACCGCGGCGGCGGCGGCGACCTTGCCCATCGAATTGGCCATGAAGCCCGATTTGGGGACCCCGCCGACGGTCGCGGCATCGGTCGAATCGCCGGTGATGTGGATGCCGCCATGGACGGTCGATTCGTAGGTCCAGGGATCGACCGGTGCCCAGCGCTTGCCCCCCGGACGCAGCCCCGACGGGGCCAGCAGATCATTGGCCCGCTGCGGCGGGATCACATTGGCCACATCGGCCCGGACTTCGTCGAAGTCGGTCATCAAGGTCTTTGTCGTCGGATCGACGCCGATCACCTTGTTGTCCGGGCGATAGTCGATGATGTCCCCGTAATACGCATCCCAGGCGGCCTTGAACAGCTTGCCCTTGGAGACGATCTTCTGGTTCGCGTCGAGCACCACGATCTTGGACCGGGGCTTGTTGCGCCTGAGATAATCCGCGATCAGGGAGATGCGCTCGTACGGTCCGGGCGGACAGCGATAGGGGCCGAGCGGCACCGACAGGACGACCGTGCCGCCGTCCGCCATCGCCTGAAGCTCGTCGCGCAACTGCTGGGTTTCGGCGCCCGCCTTCCAGGCCGCGGGAAACACCCCGACATTGCCTTCGAGCCCCTCGATCTCGTCGTAGATCATGGAAATGCCCGGCGAGACGATCAGCCGGTCATAGGCGATCGCGCCGGCGCCGGTCCTGACCCGTGACCGATCGGGCTCGATGGCGACGACGGTGTCCTGGATCACCTTGACCCCGTGGCGAGAGGCCAGGGCGTCGTAACCGACCGTGATATCGGCCATGGTCTTGAGGCCGCCGATCACCCAATTGCTGATCGGGCAGGACCGAAACACCGGCTCCGATTCGATCATCAGCACCTCGATGCCGGGATCCTGCATGCGGATATACTTGGCCGCGGTTGCCCCCCCCCAGCCGCCGCCAATGACGACGACGCGGGGACCGGACTTGGGCATGATCTCGCCGGTGGCCAGGGCCGGGGCGGCAAATCCGGACAGGCTCAGCGCGCCAGCGCCAGCGGCACTGTATTTGAGAAATGTTCTGCGATTGATTGTCATGACCGCCTCCTAGCGCAATCCAGCATAATGATGAGCCAAGTCCTCGATCTCGCCGTCACCGACCTCGGCCAGGACCTTCATTGCGGCCCCGCCATCGCCGCCGCGGGTGCCGGCCTTGTAGGCCATCATGGCCTCCAGCAAATAGGCCGCCGGTTGACCCGCGATGCGCGGCCCCTTGCCCGAGCCGCCCCCGCCCTCGCCATGGCATTCGGCGCAGGTTTCCCCGGCGCCCCCGGAGATGCCGATCGCGCGAGTCCGGGTTGGGGTGTCCACCCACGGCTTGGCCGCGAACCAATCGGCGATCGCGCCGATCTGGTCGTCCGAATAGGCCCGCGCTATGAAATTCATGACGTAAAAGTCGCGCGTGCCGGATTTGTAGTCGGCAAGGGCGGCGCGCAGATAGTCGGCGCGCTGTCCGCCCAAAATCGGAATCGTCTCACCCGGCGCGGCGCCGTCGGTGCCATGGCAGCCGGCGCAAGTGAGCGACAGGCGAAACCCTTCCCCCGGATCGGCCCCCACGACGGGAGCGGGCGCGTAAACCATCGCCAACGCCAGTCCCAGCGGTCCGACCATGCCGAGGAGGCCGGATTTCCATCTCGTCTTGCTCATGATTTCCCTCGCTTCTTATCGGTTGAATTGTGATCCTGGGTCCGCGTCCGGTCCCCAGGGTTCCGGACGTCACGGCAGGCTATTGGGGCCGTGGGACGATCCGGGGATAAGGCTTCGGTGCTTTCCGGCCGCCGGGATATTTTTCTCGGGCGTTTTCGTCCGACACCGCCGGAACGATGATCACATCCTCGCCCCGCTTCCAGTTGACCAGTGTGAAGTCCTTCGGGTGGGTAAACGGGATCGCCCACCCGTCGCCGGACCAGTCGCGAAACGTGATCGATCCTTGCGTCGTTTCGGTCGAGAAATTTGGCGCCTCGGCATCGATCCTCGGAGCGATGCTTTCCTCCCGCGACTGATTGTCTTGACCATAATAAGACGATCCGACCCGGAAATGAATGTCAGAAATCGACTCGGCGGGGCGCTGATCCTGGAAGTGGTCGATCTCGAGGCCTGGCCGCCGATGGCGTCTACGCCTTCATCGGCACGCCGCTCAAATTGCGCGGCGCGACCGGGGCGCCCATGCGCCCGGTGGCGATTCCGATCCGGTAGCCGGATCTGGCGGCTCGAGGGGGGACTCAATGGAAATCCCGTGACCGGACGGTGATGGTCGGGGCGCCGGGGCGTGGGAGTATCGGCGCGCCGGGCGTGGTCAAGGCGGCGAGGTGGTCGCTCAAATCG
>CAJWQN010000326.1 GCA_913045505.1 uncultured Rhodospirillaceae bacterium
TGGAATACACCTTAACTTCGCCGCCAAACTGTCCAACAATATGGGACCACCTCACCCCGGGCCTGATCGGGCGTGTAATGGCGGTGATGGGGTGAATCGTCGACCGTGAAATCTTCTCGCCGGAACAGGATCACATTCTCGTTCGGCACCGAAACGATCACTCGGCCACCGGCGCAGAGCGAAGCGCGAAACCGGGCCAGGGCCCGGGCCGGGTCGCCCATGTGTTCCAAGGTCTCGAAAGACAGCACCGTGTCGAACCGATCGTCGCCCCAGGGCGCGTCCAGGATATCGCCGCAAATGAAGTCCTGGACCCCGGCGTGATAGGTCTTGCGAGCCGTCGCAATGGCGCCGGCATCGTAATCGACGCCAACCGCGACCCGCCCGGCGGCGACGATCTGGGTGCCGTAGCCGACCCCGCAGGCGGCATCGAGCACCCGGGCGCCGGCGATCAGGTCGGCGAACCTGTACCGCTCGACATGATCGCGACGGATTTTCCCCAGGCTCGTCGCGTTCTGTCGGCTACCCACGCCAATAGGCCTCGGACCGATCGATCAACAGGTCTTCGCGCGACGTGCGGGACTCCTTCCTGGGCCCCTTGCGGTGGTCCATGTAGCGACCGAGTACCGAATTGACGAACGGGTGCATGCAGCCCTCCGGCAAGCCGGTCGCGAGATTGACGAACAGGGCGGGATCGAAGGCGCGGCGGGCCATGTCGAAGCCGTGGCAATCGTGCCAGCCGGGCTGGGTGAAGATCGCGCCCGACGTGAACGCACCCAGATAGGCGGCCATGAAAGTCGGGCAGGCCTGGTGATCGGTGTTGAAGCCGATGAAGCCGCTTTCGGTGTAGCACCAGCCGTCGCGGCCCAGAAAGCAGCACATCTTGTCGTCCGGCAGGACTTCGTCCAGGAACGTGTCGGGCACCGGGGCGTGGGCGATCACATCGGCGTCGATCCAGAACACCTTGCCGCGAAGAGTCCGCGCGCCATGGCACTGAATGAACGCCTTCCGCGCCATCCGCGCGTCGAAATTGATATCGTACTCATGGCCGTTCATGCCGCTCATCAGACTGAACGGCGCGATCCGCGTCTCCCAGTCCGCGAGCCCGACAACCTCCCCATACGCCCGCCATTCGACGCCGTGGCCGCCCGGCGGCGTCCCGCCTTCATAATACACCACCAACCCGACATTGGCCGGCCAATGCTCGGCAAAGCTGTCGAGAAACGCCTTGGCGTAGGTTTCATAGACCTCTTCGGTGAAGCTGGTGACGACCGTGCACTTCACATCGCGAAATGGTGACTCCATGGGGCGGTTACTCCGGTTTTCTGGATGGATTTGTTTTCTGAATTACCCGGGGGTTGAGCTTCCAAATCGCCTCCGACAAATCTCTTCGACCACGGCGAATGAAACCACCGATATGCCGAACGCAATACCTGCTGTGGTGCTTTGGAAGAGGACGACCGCAAGAAACGAAAGAACCGGGACCACAATCGACGCCAACAAACAAAGACCCAGGACAGCACGTATCAGATCTCTCCTATCGATGGGTTGCGTCATCACAAAGCCGCCAGATGCCGCCAAGTTTCCCCCGCCGCCAGCTCCGCGGCATTCCACTGCGCGTAGGCCAGGTCGGCGAGCCATTGGGCGCGGTCGGGCGTGCGCGGTTGCTCGATGGCGGCGAGGGTGGTGTTGGCGACCGGCAACGCCATGGAGCCCGCGTCGAGGGCGAACACCGGGATGCCGGCGATCGCGGCCTCGACGGCGGTGTTGGAGTTGAAGGTCACCACCGCCCAGGCGCCGTCGAGGTCCGTGGGCAGGGGGGCGTTGGACAAGGTTGCATCGATCCCGTAATCGACCCGGCCGGCCACGGCGGGATGGGGGCGGAAGCGGATCGGGCGGCCGGTCAGCCGGCGGAGTTCCGCGATCACGTCCCGGCACCAGCCGAGGTGGTCGTGATGCTGGACCGAGGCGTCCCAGGGCACCTGGCCGCAGACCAGGATATGCTCGCCGGTCTCGCGCCAGGGTTCGAGCGCCAGTCCGAGCGGGAGCCAGCGATCGTCGGGCATGGCGGCGTTGCGGAAGTCGGCGCGGCCGTTGAGGCCATCGAAGCCGGCGTGGAAGTATTCGTCGCGACGGATGAAGCCGGTCTCCAGGATCAGCGCGCGCCGGTCTCGCGCGGCATGGGCGGCCAGGACGGCGCCCCGCGCCCAGCTTGCCGGCACCGCCTGTTTGCGGATGCCGAACACCACCGCCACGTCACAGTCCCGGTAGTCGAGGCCGGTGACGAAATGATCGACGCCGCATTGGGCGAGCCCTTCGGCGAAGGCGTGGAGCGCGGTCAGATGCTCCTTGGGCGCCGGCGGCATGAAGACCCCAACCTTGCGTTCCAACGCCATGCACGGCGAGAAATCTCCCGCGTCGGTGCCCTGCGTATGGCCGGGGAAAGCGGTCACCCGATCGATCATCGCCGTTCGAGCTCCGCCATCAAATCTTCGGCCTGGGCCTTGTTTCGGGGCAGTGTCCCGCACAAGTCGCGAACCAAGGCGCGGGCCTTGAACCATGGCATCGCGCGCCAGTTCGGGATCTCCCGCTGGGCTTCGATCTCGCGGGCGGCGCCCGCCACTGTGATCGCGCGCTCGGCGTATTGGCGGGGCCGCACGTCCCGCTCGGGCTCCCGGGTCCGGGCCAGATTGACCTCGGCCTCGCGGACCGCGCGATCGAGAACATCGCCGGGGGCGTCACCGCGCCTCTCGCCGATGCGCTCCCATTCCGCCCAGGCGACGATGTTCATGGCGTAATCGAAGGCGTTGATGTTGCGCCGCGCCCTGGTTCGCCGGTGGCGCATTTTCAGTTTGGTCAGTCGCATCCATCGTCCTCGGAAAAGATTGGCGGCGACGGCAATTGGAAGCGCGGGCCGGGAGGGAAACCCGCGTCCGCCGCCGCCG
>CAJWQN010000327.1 GCA_913045505.1 uncultured Rhodospirillaceae bacterium
AGGATCTCGCCGGCCTTGACCGGGTGGTGGAGATAGGCGCGGCTGTAGCCGAGGCAGGCCGGGCAGGGACAGGCGGCGTCGAGCGGGCGCGGGTCACGGCGGTGGCGGGCGTTGCGGAGGTTGACCGTGCCGGACGGCGTGAACGCCTGGCCGTTGCGCCCGGACCGGGTGGGGAGCACGCAGTCGAACATGTCGATGCCGAAGGCCACCGCCTCGACGATGTCCTGGGGCCGGCCGACGCCCATCAGATAGCGGGGCCGGTCGGCCGGCAGGGCTGCCGCCGTATGGCTCCCGATCGCGGCCATGGTCTCGGGCCCTTCGCCGACCGCGAGGCCGCCGATGGCGTAGCCGTCGAAGCCGATGTCGATCAGGGCGGCCGCGGATTCGGAGCGGAGGTCGGGATGGACGCCGCCTTGGACGATGGCGAACAGGGCGTGGCCGGGGCGCGGCTCGAAGGCATCCCTGGAGCGGGCGGCCCAGCGCATCGACAGGCGCATGGAGTCCGCGGCCTGATCCTCGGTCGCCGGATAGGCGGTGCATTCGTCGAGAACCATGGTGATGGTCGCGCCGAGTTGATGCTGAATCCGAACGCTGGTCTGCGGGGTCAATTCATGACGGCCGCCGTCGAGATGGGACTGGAAGGCGACGCCGGTCTCGGACAATTCCCGGAGCTTGGCCAGGGACATCACCTGGTAGCCCCCCGAATCGGTGAGCAGCGGGCCCGGCCAGGCCATCAGCTTGCGCAGGCCACCGAGCCCGGCCACGACCTCGGCGCCCGGGCGCAGCATGAGGTGATAGGTGTTGGCGAGCACGATCCGGGCGCCGGTCGCGGCCACCGATTCGGGCGCCATCGCCTTGACCGTCCCGGCGGTGCCGACCGGCATGAAGGCCGGGGTCATGAAAGTGCCATGGGCGGTGGTGACCTGGCCGGAGCGCGCCGCCCCGTCCCGGGCCTCGACGGTGAACCCGAACTCGGTCATGGCGCGCGCGCCGGGTGCAAGAGGCAGGCATCGCCGTAGGAATAGAACCGATAGCCGGCGGCGAGGGCGTGGGCATAGGCGGCACGCATGCGCTCCAGCCCGCTGAACGCGGCCACCATCATGAACAGGGTCGAGCGCGGCAGGTGGAAATTGGTGAGCAGCAGATCGACCGCCTGGAACCGAAAGCCGGGGGTGACGAACAGGCTGGTCTCGCCGGTGAACGGTTGCACCGTGCCTCCGGCGTCGGCGGCGGTCTCGAGCAGGCGCAGCGCGGTGCTGCCGACCGCGACCACCCGCCCGCCCTGGCGGCGTGCTTCGTTGACCGCCGCCGCGGTATCGGCGCCGATCCGACCCCATTCGCCCTCCATGCGGTGATCGGCGGTATCCGCCACACTCACGGGCCGAAAGGTTCCGGCGCCGACATGGAGGGTCACCGCCGCGCGGCCGATCCCGGTCCGGGCCAGGGCATCGAGCAGTTCGTCGGTGAAATGAAGCCCCGCGGTCGGCGCCGCGACCGCGCCGGGATGGGCGGCGTAGACGGTCTGGTAATCCTCGATGTCCCGCGCTTCGGCCCCCTCCGGCCGGCGGATATAGGGTGGCAACGGCATCGCGCCATGGCGGTCGAGAGCCTCCGTCAGAGCCTCGCCGGCGCGATCGAAGCGAACGGTGACCTCGCCGCGTTCCCCCCGGGCTTCGACGGTGGCGCCCAGCTCGTCGGCGAAACGGAGGCTATCGCCGGGCGCGAGCTTGCGCGCCGGGCGGGCAAGGGCGCGCCACCGCCCCTCACCGAGGTCCCGATGGAGAGTCACCTCGATCCGCGCTTCGCCCCGCCGACCGAACAGCCGGGCCGGAATCACCCGGGTGTCGTTGACCACCAGGACATCGCCCGGCCGCAGCAAGGCCGGCAGATCGCGCATCCCATGGTCGGCCAACCCCTCGCCGACCACCAACAAACGTGCCCCGTCGCGCGGATCGACCGGATGATCGGCGATACAGGCCCTGGGCAGATCGAAATCGAACGCCGCGACCCGCATTGGCGGCCCCGGCGCGATGCGCCCGGCCGCTACTGGCCGTCGGCGGCGATCTTCATGCGGATGATCTTGTCCGGATCGGTGACCGAGCCGTTGTTCTGGGCCGAGCCGCGCTTGATCATGTCGACGTATTTCATGCCTTCCGTCACCTGCCCCCAGATCGAATACTTGCCGTCCAGGAACGGGGCGTCGTCGAACATGATGAAGAACTGGCTGTCGGCGCTGTTCGGGTTTTGCGCCCGCGCCATCGAGGCGGTGCCGCGGACATGCTTGGCGTTGGAGAACTCGGCCGGGATGTTCTGGCCCGAGCCGCCGGTGCCGTTGCCGTCGGGATCGCCGCCCTGGGCCATGAACCCCTCGATCACCCGGTGGAAGGTGAGGCCGTCGTAAAAGCCCTCGCGGACCAGTTCCTTGATTCGCGCGACATGCCTGGGCGCCAGGTCGGGGCGCAGATCGATCACCACCAGGCCGTGTTCGAGCTCCATGTGAAGCGTGTCTTCAGGGTCGGCCGCCTCGGCCGCGCCACCGGTCATTGCCATCGCCATTCCAATCAGTAGGGTACGAAGAGTCTTGATCATCGGTCATCCTCTCAGGATTTGTGGACCCGCCGCGGCCAGGGCGGCCAACATCAGCCGCCGGTCGCGGTCTTGGGCCCGCGGGATTCGGCGATCCGCTCGGCCAGACGGCGCTGGACGTTGGCCGGCACGAACTCGGCCACGTCGCCGCCGAGCACCGCGATCTCCTTGACCAGCCGCGACGAAATGAACTGGGTCTGCTCGGAGGCCATCAGAAACACGGTCTCGACCTCGGGCTCGAGGCGCGAGTTCATGCCGGCCATCTGGAATTCGTACTCGAAGTCCGAGACCGCGCGCAAGCCGCGTATGATGACGCCG
>CAJWQN010000328.1 GCA_913045505.1 uncultured Rhodospirillaceae bacterium
GCTATCAGACACCCCATGAGGTCCTCATGAATGCCCCCCGTGGTGCACTTCCGACCTGAATCTGCCAATTGAAATGAGCGAAGGGGGTCATTGTACTTATTGAGGAACATTCCACTGATGGGACCTGGTATCGTTCCAGCTTTCGTCGATCATGAGCCTCGCTTCTGACTCGTCTGCTCACGGCAAGACCAAAAAAGTTCAATGTCCCCAAAAAGTTTCCCCAAGAAGTAGAGGGAACCGCAAATTCCGAGATTTGCGATTCCCTAAAATGCCCGGCCCGATTCTACTGGCTTGGACACCGCCCTAGCCGTCCTGGATTTCGATGCGGTGGGCGGGGGCGGGCGCCATGGGGGGCACGGGCCGATACCGACTCGAGGGGTCGGCCGCGACCACCGCGATCGGGCGCGGGTCGCTATCGAGCATGCCAAACAGAATGTGATCGTGCCACTTGCCGTTGATCCGAAGGTAGTGGCGGACAAAGCCTTCTTCCTGGAACCCGACTTTGCGCAACAATACCTGGCTGGCGGTGTTGCTCGGCAAGCAGGCGGCTTCGAGGCGATGCAGCTTCAGAGTGTCGAACACGAACGGCAGCAGCCCGGCCAGCGCTTCCGTCATATACCCTTGGCGAGCGTGGGCTTCGCCGATCCAGTAGCCGATGCTGCAGCTTTGGGTCACGCCGCGGCGGACATTGTTGAGCGTGATCCCACCCATCAAGGTGTCGTCCGCCGCCCGAAACACATAAAATGCGTAACCGGTGTCGGCATTGGAATGAATCGCGTGGGCGCGCAGCCGGCGCAGAAACGCCTTGCGGGTCAGCGCGTCGCGCGGCCAGGTCGGCTCCCATGGGACCAGGAACGCCCGACTGGCGGCGCGCACCGCCAGCCACCCCTTGACGTCACGCCGATGGGGTGGCCGGAGATAGAGCCGCCCCGAGCGGATCGGCTTGCCGCGCATCATTTCCGAAAGAATTTTCAGGAGGTGGATCATGGCTTCCTCCGGATTCGGAAGGTCGATACCCCCTCCGCCTCGGCATGAGAAACCAGCAAATGCCCGGTATGCTCGCAGAAGGCCCGAAAATCGGGTCCCGCGCCGGGATCGGTGGCCAGCACGGTGAGTACGCCCCCCGGCGGCACGGACCGGATCGCCTTCTTCGCCTTCAAGACCGGCAGCGGGCAGGCAAGGCCGCGGGCATCCAAGACGGCGTCCCCGGTCTCGGCCCCGGAAGTGGTCGCCGGAGTCGCCCTGGTCACCCAAAGCGTCCCGCGATCGCGGCGAAGTCGGGCAGGCTGGCCACCGGCCCGATCGCGGCGAGGCTGGGCTTGGCTCCGCCGAGCAGGCGCTGCTGGACTCCCGTGATTCGCGCCGCATCGACCCCGTCGATTCGCTCGACGATCTCGGCGGTGGGAATATGGCGGCCGAAAATCAGCAGTTGCCGGGCCAGCTGCTCACAGCGCGCGGACGAGCTTTCCAGCGACATCAGCAGCCCGGATTTGAGTTGCGCCCGTGCCCGCGCCACTTCTCCCTCGGTCACGCTGTCGGCCACCTTGTCCAGCTCGTCGCAAACGACCGTCATCAACTCGGCGCAGGACCCTGGCCCGGTTCCCGCGTAGACACCGAACAGGCCGCCGTCCACGTAGCTGGCCGAAAACGAATAGACCGCATAGGCCAATCCGCGTTTCTCGCGCACCTCCTGGAACAGGCGCGACGACATGCCGCCGCCGAGCACGGTCGAAAGCACCTGGACCACATAATAGTCGTCGTCGTCATAGGCGACCCCATCGAGCCCCAGCACGACATGGGCCTGCTCGAGATCGCGGTCGTCGCGAAAATCACCGCCGATGTAACTGGCACCATCGAAGTCGGGCGCGGTGTTGGACCCGAGCGCGACGAACATGTCCTCGGCCAACGCCACCAGCGCCTCGTGATCGATGCGTCCGGACCCGGACAGCACCATCCGATCGGCCTGGTAATGATGGCTCATATAGCCCGCCAGCGCCTCGCGGGTCAGTGCCGCCACCCCATCGGCGGTGCCCAGTACCGGCCGACCGAGGGGTTGTGCGGGATAGGCGGTGGCCTGGAAATGGTCGAAGATGATGTCGTCGGGCGTATCGTGAGCCTGGCCGATCTCCTGGATCACCACCGCCCGCTCCCGCTCCAGTTCATCGCTGTCGAAGGCGGCGTGTTGCAGGATATCGGCCAGCAGATCCACCGCCAGCGCCAGGTCGTCTTTCAGCACCCTGGCGAAATAGGCGGTTTGCTCGCGCGAGGTATAGGCGTTGAGATGGCCGCCGACAGCCTCGATCTCCTCGGCGATATCGCGGGCACTGCGCCGCTCGGTGCCCTTGAACGCCATATGCTCGAGAAGATGCGAAATCCCGTTGAGACTGGAGGTCTCGGAGCGGGCGCCGGCATCGACCCACATGCCCACGGAGGCGGTCTCGAACGCGGGCATGTCCTCGGTGATCACGCGCAAACCGTTGGCGAGGGTGGTGATACGGGGGCCGGGGGCGGTGCTCATCGATGTTGGGCTCGAAACTCTGGCTAGGTCGGGTCAGTTTCCGGGGCGGCCCGTTGCGCGAATATAGGCCTGGACAGCATCAAGGTCACGCTCCAGAACCCGGCAGCGCTCGGGCGCCTCCATCAGATGGGACCAGCGCGCGGGCAATTCGGGCCGGATACCGGTGGCGCGGGCGACGGCATCCGGGAACTTGGCGGGATGGGCGGTGGCCAAGGCCACCCACGGGACGCCGCGGTCGCCGGCCGCGGCGCGCGTCGCCGCCACGCCGACCGCGGTATGGGGATCGATCAATCGACCGGTCTCGGCATGGACCCGGGCGATCTCGGCCAAGGTCGCGTCCTC
>CAJWQN010000329.1 GCA_913045505.1 uncultured Rhodospirillaceae bacterium
TGGCGAAGCAGCCCGGCAATCGTCACCCGTGCCGGCGCCGCCTCGCGCTCCCGGGCGGCGAACCATTGGCCGATCGCGCTGTCATAGGCGGCGGTGCGGGCGAAGGCCGAGGCCGCCAAGCGCCGGCGCAACTCCGGCCCGAGAGCGCCATCGTTGGCGTTCATCTCGTCGATCACGGCCTGATAATCCGACGGGGCGGTAACGACCGCGACGCCGGCGTGGTTCTTGGCCGCCGAGCGGATCAGGGCCGGGCCACCGATGTCGATATTCTCGATGCAGGTGGCGGCATCGGCGCCGGCCGCCACGGTATCCTCGAACGGATACAGATTGACCACCACCAGGTCGATGGCGCCGATGCCGTGGGTGGCCATCGCATCCCGATGGTCGGCCAGATCGCGCCGGGCCAGGATGCCGCCGTGGATGACCGGATGCAGGGTCTTGACCCGCCCGTCCATCATCTCCGGCCAGCCGGTATGCTCGGCGACCTCGACGACCGCGATCCCGGCCTCGCCCAGGGCTCGCCCCGAGCCGCCGGTGGACAGGATTTCGACTCCGTGCCCGGCCAGGGCCTCGGCGAACGCGACCAACCCGGTCTTGTCGGACACTGAAATCAACGCACGGCCGATGGGGATGAGGGTCTCAACAGTCATGACGTTCCCGGTCGGGCTCCCTGGACGAGTTATTATGGGGTTTCGGCGACGATACTATTGTGCGATGGCGCGCTCGGCGTCCGGTGCTCGATATTCCGGCACCAGAGCGTGCAACAGGGCCAAGACGGCATCCGTGCGCCGGGCCACGGCATGGGCGGCAAGCTCGTCGAGCCGGCGGCTCAACTGATCGAGGTCGGCGGCGCGTGGATTGGCCAGCCGAATCGACTCGTGGCCGGTCGGGATCAGCGGCTCGCCTTCGTGAAACAGCTCCTCATGGAGTTTTTCGCCCGGGCGCAGGCCGCCATAGGCGATGGCGATGTCGTGGTCGGGGCGCAAGCCGGCGAGCCGGATCATTTGCCGCGCTAGGTCCTGAATGCGCACCGGCCGGCCCATGTCCAGGACAAAGATGCGTCCCTGCGCCGGGACCGAGCCGGCGCCGTCGGATCCGAGCGCCAAGGCGCTGGCCTGGAGCACGAGCTCGACCGCCTCGCTCGCGGTCATGAAGTAGCGCGTGACCTCGGGATGGGTCACGGTCAGGGGTCCGCCATGGGCGAGCTGGTGCTGGAACAGGGGCACCACCGAGCCGGTCGAGCCGAGCACGTTTCCGAACCGGACGGTGACGAACCGGGTGCCGGCGCCGGCGGCGCCGGCGGCGCGGTCGAGCGCCTGACAATAGCTTTCGGCTAGGCGTTTGGTGGCGCCCATCACACTGGTCGGATTGACCGCCTTGTCGGTCGAAATCTGGACCATGGCGGTGGCCCCGACGGCGCGGCTGATATCGGCCACGTTGCGGGTTCCGTTGACATTGGTCAGCACGGTCTCGCAGGGATTGTGCTCGGACAGCGGCACATGCTTGAGCGCGGCCGCATGGGCGACCAGCTCGGGGCGTTCCGATTCGAACACCTGGCCCAGGGCGGCGCGGTCGCGGACATCGGCGATCACCACGGTGCGCGCCAGGGACGGCGAGGATTCATCGATGGCGCGATCGATCTGGTAGAGATTGTGCTCGGAGCTGTCCAGCAGCACCAGCCGGCGCGGCCGATAGCCGGCAATCTGGCGGACGAGCTCGCCGCCGATGGTGCCCCCGGCGCCGGTCACCAGAACCCGCCGGTCCTCGATCAAATGGGCCATCGCGGCCCGGTCGAGCCGGGTCTGGGGGCGCCCCAGCAGGTCCTCGAGCGCGATCGGGCGGACCCTGACCTGGCCCGGCGCGCTGCTCTCGAAATCGGTCAGCCGCGGCAGCCGCGCCAGGGTCATGCCGTGGGCGTCGGCGACCGCCAGCATCTCGCCCAGCGCCGGCGCGCCGAGGCGCTCGTCGGTCACCAGCAAGCGCCGCGGCCGGCGGCCTTGGCGGCGCAGTCGGGCAACCGCTTCCGGAATCGAAGCGACCGAACCCAGCACCGGCACGCCATGAATATGTCGCCCGATCCGGGCCGGGTCGTCATCGACCAGCCCGACCACCCGATAGCGCTCGCCGGGCCGGCGCATCTGACGCAGAAACTGCTCGGCGGCGTCTCCGGCGCCGACCAGGAGCACCGGCACCCGCGCGTCGTAGCCACGGTCGGCGAGCCCGATCAGGGCGCGATCCTTGGCCAGGCGATAGAACAATCGCGGGCCGCCCAACAGCACCAGCAGCACCAGCCAGTTGATCGCCAGGGCCGAGCGCGGCATGGCGTCGAGGCGGGTGAGAAGGAACATCGCCGCCAGGAACACCAGGATCGCCACGCTGGTTGCCTTGGCGATCGCGATCAGGTCGTTGAGAGAGGCGTAACGCCACACGCCCCGGTACAGCCGCATCCGCCAGAACACGATCGCGGCGACCACCGTGAACACGACCGTGCCCTCGATCACGAAGCCGTGCACCTGGGACCAGAAATCGGCCATGCCGAGGCGCAGATAAAGCGACAGCACGTACGAGATGGCGGCCATGACCACATCATGGCCGGCGGCGATCAGGGGTCGATCCAGACGAAAACGACGGGCGGGCATGGCCGGGGGCGGCTGTCTCAGGAGCCGGGCGGCGCCGATTTGGCCGCGCGATCAAAATACCACATCAAGCCGGCCACCAACACCACGCTCGAGATTAACGCGGCCACTTGGGGCAAAGCCCCGAGAGCCGCGGCCACCGCGCACCCGATCAGCCCGAGATCGGCGGCGGCGACGGCGGTGGGGGCGCGCCGGGGGCTGCACCCGCCCC
>CAJWQN010000330.1 GCA_913045505.1 uncultured Rhodospirillaceae bacterium
CGCGCCTTGCGCTCCGACCAGCGCCGGGCGAGGCCTTCGGGTTCGTCAGCCATGGCGGCTGGCCCTGCGAGGATCGTGGGGTTTGCGCTGGCGCTTGCGGAACGGCTGCTCGACATGGTGATCGGCGACGAGGCGGGCGACCAGCGCCGCGACCGGAGCCGGCATCGCCACCGCGTCCACCCGTTCGTCGGCGCCGACCTCGTAGTCCTCGGCCTCGTAAGGACAGGCGGTGACCAGGAATGGTTCCGGCCGGTCGTCGGTCCCGGCCGCGCGGCAAGCCACGTAGACCAGCGGGTGCGGCTGCGACAGGTTCGCCCGGTAACCTTCGGTCTCGGTTCGATACAACGCCAGCGGCAGGGTCGCGGCGTGGTACCGCGCCCAGCCCGGCCGTTCGGCCAGCAGCCGCCAATCCGCGGCAGCCGGCGCGCCCGGGAACACCGCCACCGCCCGCCAGGAATGATCGGCCCAGGCATGGGCGATCGCGCGGCGTTCCATGACCACGCCCAGCATCAGGCTCTGCAACGGTTTGGCCATGGGACAATCTACTCCATTCCGGACGTGAAATAACCGCGACTTTCCGATCGGGCTTGCCTTCACGCAGGTTGACGTGCGTCCGATCGGATTGGCCGTGGCCCAAGTTGGATGCTCACCTCAATGCCGTCATCAAGGGCGCCAAGCATCTTGATCAGCCGGTCCAGAGTAAAGCGCCCAAGGTTCGCACCGCGCACCCGCGAAAAGTCGGCCGCGGCGAAGCCGGTCATGCTCGCGGCCTTGCGCACAGACAGCTTGCGATCATCAAGAATCCCGATGATCCGTGCGGCAAGGATCGCCTTGGCCTGTTTTAGGTCCGCATCCGGGTCGCCAAGGTCGCGGAAAACATTCCCGATCCCCCTCACGAGTTCAAATTCTTCCTGGCTCATTGCAAAAGCTCCCTTCTCAAACGTCTTAGCCGTTCGCGTATCAATTCGACATCAAGTTTCGAAGTCTTGACGCCTGTCTTGGATTTCTTCTGGAAGGCGTGCACCACCCACAGGGTTCCGGCGATCTCGGTCACATAGACCGCGCGATAGGCGTTGGTCTGGTGGCGCAAGGCGATCTCCATGACGCCCGGTCCCAGCCCTTTCAACGGCTTCGTGATATCAGCCTTACGGCCCTCGGCCGCAATCGTCAGGGCCGTGTTGATCCGGTCCCTGGCTGTTTGAGGGAATTTTCCGAAATCTTTCTTTGCAGCCTTAATCCATCCGATTGGCCGAGTATCACGATGCATGCAGTAATGTTGTCAAAAATGACAACATATGTCAAGTTCCGTCGAGAGTCTCGGAGATGGGGCGGCTCTTTAGGTCATCCGGGCGAGCATGTCCGCCGCCGTGGCCAGGTCCTCGGGGCGGTTGGCGTTGAAGAACGGGTCCACCGGCTCGGTCGGGAAATCGACTTCCGCCAGCCGGTAGCGCGCGGTCCAGACATCGACCTTGCGGATGCCGTCGGCGGTCATGGCCTGGCGCAGATCGTCGCGCAGACCGACCGGCCACAGGGCGAAGACCGGGTGGTTGCGTCCGGCGGAAGCGGCGCAGGCCAAGTCCGCGCCGCCGGCCACCGCCGCCGCCAGCCGGGCGACCAGATCGGCGGGGAAGAACGGCGCGTCGGTGGCGAAGGTGGCGACGTGGCGCGCGCCCGGCGCTTTCGCCGCCGCCCAGTCGAGCCCGGCCAGCACCCCGGCGAGCGGGCCGGCGAAGCCGGGGATGGGGTCGGCCACCACCGCCAGACCGTAGTCGTTGAAGCGGGACAGGTCGCCCTCGGCATTGAGGATCAGGCGATCGACCTGAGGACGGGCGCGGGCGATCGCCCGGGCCAGCAGGGTTTCGCCGCCGAGTACGCGCAGGCATTTGTCGCCGCCGCCCATGCGCCGCGCTCGCCCGCCGGCCAGCAACACGCCGACGATCTCCGCCGCCGCCTCAGGCGGCATCGTCGGCCAGGCTCGCCTTGCGTTGCAGCGTGCTCGGTTCCGCCGCCACCCGGTCGGGGTCGGCGTCGAACAGAATTCTGTGAGCGCCGGACAAGGCCACGAACCGCTTGCCCTTGGCGCGGCCGATCAGGGTCAGTCCGGCCTGGCGTGCCAGGGCCACGCCCCAGGCGGTGAAGCCGGAGCGCGAAATAAGGATCGGAATGCCCATCTGGACGCATTTGAGCACCATCTCGCTGGTCAGCCGGCCGGTGGTGTAGAGAATCTTGTCGGCCCCGCTCAACCCCTGCCGGAACATGATCCCGGCGATCTTGTCGACCGCGTTGTGACGGCCCACGTCCTCCATGTAGATCAACGGCTGATCGCCCCGGCAAAGCACGCAGCCGTGAATCGCGCCCGCCTCCAGATAAAGGCTCGGGGTGGTGTTGATCTGCTTGCCCAGCGCATAGAGCCACGAGGTCTTGAGCGGCGCGTCATCTGACAGCACCATGTCCTCGAACTTCTCCATCACATCGCCGAACACCGTGCCCTGGGCGCAGCCCGAGGTTTGGACGCGTTTGGCCAGCTTGGCCTCGTAATCGGTCCGCCGGGCGGTGCGCACGACCACCACGTCGATATCGTCGTCGTGATCGATGGCGGTGAGAGTGTCGTCCGGCCGCAACATGTTCTGGTTGAGCAAAAAACCGACCGCGAGGTCCTCCGGATAATCGCCGACCGTCATCATGGTGACGATTTCCTGATCGTTCAGGAACAGGGTCAGTGGGCGCTCAACCGGCACCGCGGTCTCGACGCTTGCGCCGTCGTGATCGATGCCCTCCAGACGCTCGGTCAGCCGCGGATCGGCGGGATTCGGCTTCACCAGATAGTCGGCCATGGCTCCACTA
>CAJWQN010000331.1 GCA_913045505.1 uncultured Rhodospirillaceae bacterium
ACACAAGCTACGGCGCGAACCTCAACCTCGTCGCCACGCTCATCGCCGCAAGATGATTGTCCACAGGCCCTAACATGTCACTTAGGCGGCGGACGCAACAGGTCAAGCCGCTTCGACGGGGCCGGCGTCGCCCGGTCGGTCGTCAAAATCCGAACATGTGGTCGAGCGAGAACGCGCCCTGATCGCCGAGCAGCCCGTGATAGCCGAACAGGCGGCAGGTGGTGTCGCGAATCAGAACATATCCATGTACACCGGCGGCGGCCCGCGCGCCCGGATCGAACACCTCGCCGGCACGCCACGACACCGAGCCCGAGCAGGGGACGCGAATCTCGGATTGGGCCACCGGCTTGCCGGTGCCGTCGTGGAGAATCAGCGCCGTCGTCGAGGTCTCGTGCCATGGCAAGGACGCCGGGTAGATCAAATGGCACAGGGTCTCGAGAGGCGGCGGGCCGAGGCGCAGGAACAGACGGGTCGAAAGTCCCGGCGGTGGCCCGGCATAGGATTGGGGCTCGCCCCGATAGGTGACGGGAAGATTGAACATGTGAGCGCCAAAACTGGTCTCGGCGACGTGGCCCGAGGCCCGATGGCGGTAACGGAAGGCGCCGTGCAGCCAGCCGTCGCCCTCGCCGCCGTTCGAAAAGTCGTAAACCAGCTCCAAGTGTCCGTAGCCCGCCTCCGGCCCGACACCGGCCTCGGCCAGCGCCTCGTCGATGGCGATCGCCACCTGATGGCGCCGGGCGAGCCGGCCCAGCGGCTTCGCCAGCACCTGCCGGCCCGAGGCGTCGACGGCCAGCAGCGCCACCGGCAATTCGTCCTGGGCGGTCGACATCGGGGTCGGCAGGGCGACCGTTTCATAGGTCTCGAGCGGCAGAATCGGGGCCGGCAGGATGTAGCCCTTGCCGAGCAGGTTGGCGAGATCGCCGAGCCCCGGATCGGGCACCAGGTCTGTGCGTTCGACATTGACATGGGCGATGCGGCCGCGCCCGGACGAATGATCGATTTCGTAGCGCGGACGGACCATATGTTTGCCGGCCCGAAGCTCGATCTGCGACGGCCAGGCGGCCCCCGGCAACAGTGTGGCGACGTCGAGCGGCATGCTGCCAAAGGCGGGGATCGAACGATCCAGCCAGCGCACGTCGCCGTCACCCATCAGGTTGAGACCGATGGCGCCGGCCGGGATCGGGATCGGATGGCTGTTCTGGAGCCAAATCGTGACCCGCTCGCCGTCGTCCGGGGCGGGCAGGCCGGCATAGAGATCGGACGGCCAGGCGTTGGCGTCGTGGGTACAGGACAGCTCGGCCGGATCGTCGCCGTAGGTGTCGAGCGCGTATTTGACCACGTCGTGGCCGGCGGCGTTGACCACATGGACAAACAATTGCCCGGTGAACGGGCCCAGATTCAGGCGCGCCCGGACCTCGGCGCTGTCGATCGCGAACCCGCAGACACCGTCGGGCAGGGCCTGGCGCCAGGTCGCCAGCTCCGCGCCTTGCGAATCGAACAGGCGCAACCACAGCGCCACTTCGCGCCCGCCGTAGCCATGCCAGTAATTGGCCGAAACAAGGCGCGTATGCCGGCCGTCGGCATCGCGAAAAAAGGCGAAGTTGGTGGCGAAGTTGAGCGGGTCGAGATAGTGCCGCGGGTTGGTCAGCAAGGCGTCCGGCAACCGTGCCTCGTCGAGGGTCGCGATGGCCGTGCCGGGTGCCAGCAGCGGCCGCAGATGATCGATCGGGCGGGCGGAATCGAATGCGGCGAGAAACACCGTGGCCGCGCCGCTCTCGCCGATCGCGGTGACCGGTCGGGCCTGATGGCCGACCACCGTGGCGCCGATCCGTTCGACCTGTTGGACATAGATCCCGGCGATATCGACGCTGCTCAAATCGTGGAGCGCGGCCAGGGTCGTGAACGCCTCGCCCTGGTCGTAGACCGCCACCGGCCCGGCCGCGGCCAGAGTCTCGATCAAGCGGTGGACGGCGGAAACCGCGCCGGGATGGCCAAGCGCCTTGAACAGGCTTTTCCCGCCGCCGGCGTTGCTGAAGGTTGCGATGTCGAGTGCCACGATCGGGATCCGGATTGGTCGGCGGCGGGGACGGGGAGACGTGGTCAGCCGGGCGGCGGTCAGAGCCGCGCGCGCCGGGCGATTTCGGCGCCGATTTTGGCGGCGTCGTCGAGCGGGGGGTAGCGCCAGTCGGCCAGCTCTCCGGCCTCGATCGCCGACTTGAGCGGGCGCGCGCATCCCAGGGCATAGAGCCGGTCATGAAGGCGTTTGTGCTTGGCGGCGGTGTGGTCCGGGGGGGCGTGGATGTAGACCGGCCGGCCGGTGGCGCAGGCCTCGGTGCACATCGAGGTCGAATCGCCGGTCACGATAATGGCGTCGCCGAGCGCCAGATAGGCGAGATAGGGATTGTCCTGGGCCTCGCGTGTCCAGACGAAGCAGGAGGCCTCGGCCGCGATGTTGTCGAGCAGGGCGCGGCGGGCATCGGGCCGGGTGCGCCGGCTGGTCGTGACCATCAGGGCGCCGCCCAGGCGCAAGGCGAGGTTCGAGGCCAGCCGCGCGAGGTCGGCCGCAAGCGCCCGGGAAAATCGGTATTTGCGGGTGTCGCCGCCGACCACGAGTGCGATTCGCGGGTGGCGCACGCCGGCCAGACGGTCGCACCATTTGTCGGATTCCGCCGAGAGCCGGGCCGCCGTCACCCGGTGCGGCGCCCCGATCGTTCGGATCATGTTGGCCCGATCCCTGATCGAATCGTGCTCCGGCGTGGCGATCAGGTCGAGATCGGCGGCGGGGGGGCCC
>CAJWQN010000332.1 GCA_913045505.1 uncultured Rhodospirillaceae bacterium
AATTACGAGCAGCCGCGCATGATGGGGGTCGACGGCCGCGAGCCGGTCTATGCCGACTTGGGCGCGGTGCGGGAAAGCACCCGCCGGCGCGAAGCCTATTTCCTGGCCTACGCCGAACGTATCCGAGCGGTGGCGAGAATGCCGCTGATGGTGACCGGCGGCTTCCGGAGCCGCGACGTCATGTCCGAAACCTTGGCCGATGGCGAATGCGACGTGATCGGGCTCGGCCGGCCGCTATGCGTGGACACCGCCCTCGCCGGTGACCTGATCGCGGGCAGGGTGGAGGTCGCGCAATCCTACGAGCACTGGATCGATCCGGCCAAGGCCGCTCTGTCCTGGTTCTGCCTGCAATTGCTGCGCATGGGCGACGGTCACGATCCGGATCCGGAGATTTCCGGGCGCGCGGCGATCGCGGCCTTCCTCGACAACGAAGAGCGGACCGCGGCGCGCCTGGCGCGGCCCCAGCTGGTCCGACCTTAGAATGCTGCGCTGCGGTATTGACGCGCCATATCCCCGCTCCTAGTATCCGGCGCCGTTTCCCCTCGGGGCCCTGGATACTTGGCGCCTTTCCGATGAAACCGAGTTCGCGGCCGGCGAATCCCAATTTTTCGTCCGGACCCTGCGCCAAGCGGCCGGGGTGGACGGCGGCCGGGCTCGCCGATGCCCTGGTCGGCCGCTCCCATCGATCGGCGCCGGGCAAGGCGCGGCTCCGCGAAGTGCTGGATTTGAGCCGACAAATGTTGGGACTCCCGGACGACTGGCGGATCGGCATCGTTCCCGCCTCCGACACCGGTGCCGTCGAAATGGCGTTGTGGACCATGTTGGGCGCGCGCGGGGTCGATCTTCTGGCCTGGGAGAGCTTCGGCGCCGGCTGGGTGACCGATGTCGTGGAGCAACTCGAAATCGCGGACGCGCGGGTGCTGGAAGCGGACTATGGGTATCTGCCGGACCTCGGCGCCGTGGCCCCCGACCGTGATCTGGTGTTCACTTGGAACGGCACCACATCCGGCGTCCGGGTGCCGCATGGCGACTGGATCGCGGACGATCGCGCCGGCCTCACCTTTTGCGATGCAACATCGGCCGCGTTCGCCATGGCCCTGCCCTGGTCCAAGCTCGACGTCACCACCTATTCCTGGCAGAAGGTGCTGGGTGGGGAAGCCCAACACGGGATGCTGATCCTGAGCCCCCGCGCGGTCGAACGCCTGGAAAGCTACGCCCCGCCCCGGCCGCTGCCCAAGATTTTCAGGCTCACCAAAAGCGGGGCGCTCAACGAGGGCGTGTTCCGGGGCGAGACCATCAACACCCCATCGATGCTCTGCGTCGAGGATGCCCTGGACGGGCTTCGCTGGGCGGAGCGGCTCGGTGGGGCGCCAGCCCTGATCGCGCGCGGCGAGGCCAATTTGGCGGCCATCGCGGCCTGGGTCGCGAACTCGGACTGGGCGCGTTTTCTGGCCCATGATCCGGCGACCCGGTCCTGCACCTCGGTCTGCCTTCGAATCGTCGATCCCTGGTTCACCGGCCTCGACGCCGGCCGCCAGGCGGCCACCGCCAAGGCCGTCGCCGAGCTTCTGGACACGGAAGGGGTGGCCCGTGATATCAACGGCTACCGCGACGCGCCGCCGGGCCTGCGCATCTGGGCCGGCGCGACCATCGAGAAAAGCGACGTCGAGGCACTGCTGCCATGGCTCGACTGGGCCTACGCGACAGTCAAGGCGGCGCCCGCCTGAGCGCCGGGAAAAGCGAGCCGAGCCATGCCCAAAGTCTTGCCCAAGGTCCTGATCGCCGACACCATGAGCCCCCATTGCGTCGAAGTCTTTCGCGACCGCGGCATCGCGGTCGAGACCGAGACCGGCCTCGCACCGGAGGCGCTGGCCGAACGGATCGGCGCCTATGACGGCCTTGCGGTTCGATCGGCGACCCGGGTCAGCGCCGAACTGATGGCCGCGGCGCCCCGCCTCAAGGTGGTCGGGCGGGCCGGGATCGGAGTCGATAACATCGACGTCGCCGCCGCCACCCAGCGTGGCGTGGTGGTGATGAACACGCCGTTCGGCAACTCGATCACCACCGCCGAACACACGATCGCGATGCTGATGGCTCTGGCCCGCCAAATTCCCCAAGCCGACCGGTCGACCCATTCCGGCCGGTGGGAAAAGTCCCGGTTCATGGGCACCGAGGTCGCGGGCAAGACCCTGGGCCTGATCGGCTGCGGCAATATCGGCTCGATCGTCGCCGACCGGGCCCAAGGTCTCAAGATGCGGGTCATCGTCCATGATCCCTATCTCGCACCCGAGCGCGCCGGCGATCTCAACGTCGAGCGGGTCGAGCTGGAAGCATTGCTGGCGCGGGCCGATTTCATCTCTGTGCACACGCCTTTGACCGAAACCACCCGCGGGATGTTGGACGCCAAGACCCTGACGATGTGCAAGCCGGGAGTACGGATCATCAACTGCGCGCGCGGTGGTCTGGTGATCGAGGCGGATTTGCGGGATGCGATCTTGTCGGGCCAAGTCGCCGGCGCCGCGATCGACGTCTTTGCCGAGGAGCCGGCCCGCGAGAACCCGCTGTTCGGCCTCGATCAGGTCATCGCCACCCCCCATCTGGGCGCCGCGACCGCCGAGGCACAACAGAACGTGGCGGTACAGATCGCCGAGCAAATGGCGGATTACCTGCTCAACGGCGCGGTTACCAACGCCCTCAACATGCCGTCGGTGTCGGCCGAGGAGGCACCCAGGCT
>CAJWQN010000333.1 GCA_913045505.1 uncultured Rhodospirillaceae bacterium
GTCCTCGCCGAGCGCGGCCCGCGGCGGGTCTCGCCGTTCCTGGTGCCCATGATGATCGTCAACATGGCGGCCGGCCAGGTCGCCATCGACCTGGGGCTCAAGGGGCCCAACATGGCGATGGTTTCGGCCTGCGCCAGCGGCGCCCACGCCATCGGCGAAGCGGCCGCCACCATCCAGCGCGGCGACGCCGTGGCCATGCTGGCCGGTGGTTGCGAAGCGCCGATCAGCCGCATCGGCATGACCGGCTTCACCCAGGGCCGTGCAATGAGCACCGGCTTCAACGACAACCCGGCCGCCGCCTCGCGTCCCTTCGACGCCAGCCGCGACGGCTTCGTCATCGCCGAGGGCGCCGGTGTCCTCGTGCTCGAAGACGAACAACACGCCCGCGAGCGCGGGGCCCACATCCACGCTCTGCTACTTGGCTACGGCGCCAGCGCCGACGCCTTCCACGTCACGCTCCCACCCGACGACGGCGGCGGCGCGGCCCAGGCTATGGGGCGCGCGCTGGCGAAGGCCGAGCTCAACGGCGACGGCGTAGACTACATCAACGCCCACGGCACATCCACCTCGTCCGGCGACAGCGCCGAGACCATCGCCATCCGCTCCATCTTCGGCGACGCCGCCGGCGGGCTTGCGGTCAGTTCCAGCAAGTCGATGCTCGGGCACATGATCGGGGCGGCCGGCGCGACCGAGGCGATTATCAGCATCATGGCGGTCGCCGAAGACATCGCCCCGCCCACGATCAACTACGAAGAGCCCGATCCGGAGTGCGACCTCGACTACGTGCCCAACGAAGCCCGCGCGATGCCCATCCGCGCCGCGCTCAGCAACAGTTTCGGCTTCGGCGGCCAGAATGCCAGCCTGATTTTCGGAGCCGCGTGACCGCTCCCTCAATCCCTCCGGCCCGGGTCTGAGCCATGACCAACCTGCGCGAACTGCTCGACGACCTCATCGCCCGCGTGTGTGGCAGCGACATCGCCGAACTCGAAGTCCGCAAGCAGGGCGTGCGCATCGCCGTCCGCCGGCGGGGCTCTACGCAACCCGTTGTCACCCCCGGCGATCACGCCAGCCAGTCGCTGTCCGCCGGCCCCGGCCCCGGCGAGACTGACATCATCTCGCCGCTGAACGGCATCTTCTATGCCGCCGCCTCGCCCGGCGAGGCGGCCTTCGCCGAAGTCGGCCATCACATCGAGTCCGGCCAGGTCGTCGGCCTGGTCGAGGCTATGAAGGTCTTCAACGAAATCCTCTCCGAAGTCTCCGGCACCATCGTCGATTTGCTGGCCGCCGATGGTGGCGAGATCCAGGAGGGCGACGCCGTCCTGCGTGTCCGCCTGGACGTCGCTGAGCCCGAGTAGCCGGCTGACCTTGATGCAATCCGACCCCGGGGGTAATCACTTGAGCGTCTACACACCCGGCCGCCGCGGCGGCACTCTCACCGATCGACTGGTTCCGGCCGGCGGCCTCTTGCGCGATCTGGCCTTCAGCGGCGGCGGCGCGCTCTTCATCGCGCTGTCGGCGCAGATCTCGATCCCGCTCTGGTTCACCCCGGTGCCGATCACCGGCCAGACCCTGGCGGTGCTTTTGGTAGGGGCCACCGGCGGCACGCGCCGCGGCGGCGCGGCGTTGCTGCTCTACCTGGGCGGCGGCGCGCTCGGGCTCGGCTTCTTCTCGCCCTCCGGCGGGCCGGCCACCTACGGCTATCTCGGCGGCTTCCTGGCGGCGGCGCTGCTGGTTGGTTACTTGGCCGAACGCGGCTGGGACCGTAGCTACCGCCGGTCGATTGCCGCCATGCTCGCCGGCAACATCGTCATCTACTTGGTAGGCCTGCCCTGGTTGGGCATCAATGTCGGGCTCCATGTCGGCGCGACCCTCGGTGCCGGGCTCACCCCGTTCATCCCCGGCGACATCGTCAAGCTGCTGCTCGCCGCCGCTGTACTCCCGTCGGCCTGGCGGCTGCTGGGCCCGCGCCGGTGAGTTCGCCGGGAGCTTCGATTTCGTCGCAGCGGCGTTCCCGCCTAGAATGGCTGGCGAAACCCGGTGGGCCCGAGCGGCCCCGGGTCACGCCCCGTCTCAAATCAACAACCGGCCGGTAATCACGAGCGTCCTCGCGCTCCGCCAGATCAAGGAGGCCTGCTTTGGCAGTTATTGACGATGTAGTCGGAGTCATCGAAAAGACTCTCAAAGACGTCGATACCTCGGCCATCACCCTGGGGACCAGCTTCGAGAAGGATCTCGGCGCCGACTCGCTCGACCTCGTCGAGTTGATTATGGAACTCGAAGAGCACTACGACCTGACGATTCCCGACGAAGACGCCCAGAAGATCACCACCGTTGGCGAAGCCGTTAAGTACATCGGCGCCAACGCCGCCGAGTAACCCCGCGCGGCGTCACATCCCATGGAGGCGCCCGCGCATGGCCGCTGAAACCCCGGTTCCCGACGTACCGCGACCCGCCGACTTCGACTCCTTCTGGGAAGACGCGCTCACCGAAGCCCGACAATTTGGGCTCAACGCCACAGTCACCGAGGACCCGCTGCGCTCCAACGAGCGCGCCATCGTCTACAAAGTCTCGCTTACCAGCCTAGAGCGCGTCCGCGTCGGCGGCTGGTACGCGGTGCCGCGCGGCGCCGGGCCCTTCCCGGCCTTGCAGATGGTCCCCGGCTACAGCATGCTCGCCAACCTCTCCGTGCGCGCGCTGGCCGAGCAGGGCATCGCCACGCTCTGGTTAT
>CAJWQN010000334.1 GCA_913045505.1 uncultured Rhodospirillaceae bacterium
GCCTCCAGCAACGGCCCGAGATGGCGGGCGTAGCGCCGCCACCGTGCCACCGCGTCGCCGTACAAGGGGCGGCGCACTTGAGCCGCGCTCGCGGTCCGCACCACCCGCTCGGTGCGATGGAATGCCAGACAGGCGTCTTCCCAGGGCAGGCCACAGGCTTCGAGCAATCGCCGGGTCGCCTGTTCCTGATCGGTGACCATGTCCTCGTAACGGACCTCGTGGATCGCGCCCGGCAGGACGGCGCGCCAATGATCCATCATGCGGCGATAGAGATGGTAGTAGCGGCCCAACTCGCCGAGGTCGTACGCATAGTCATGGCCGCGATCGAACAGCTTGCGATAGCAGGCGAGACAGGTGTCGACCGGGTCCCGGGCACAGTGAATGATCGTGGCGTTGGGCAGGATCAGCCGGATCAGGCCGATATACCAGAAATTATGCGGCATTTTGTCGGTCCGCCGCTGGGTGGTTGGCCGGTCAGCGGTGACCGTGTCGATATAGGCCTGCCCGAGCCGCCGGCGATCGTCGGCCGAAAGGCGCGCCACCGCCTCCGGATAGGTCTCGCCAAGCGCGGCGTCGTCGCCGATTCCAACGACTATGCGATTCAAGTGCCCGTGTTCGCCGCCACCAAGGACCTGGCTGTGGCTGGCCAGGATCTGTTCGACCAGGGTGGTGCCGGATCGCGGCATGCCGAGAACGAATATGGGCAGGTCCGAGGGACAGCCCGGCCCGGCGCGACCCGATACCAGTTCCCGGTCAAAGGTCGTGACGATGCGTGATACGTCGGCCTCGAATGTCGCGACGTCGTAGCGCAGCGTGGCCCGTTTGCGTCGGTTGCCGGCGGCAAAATGGGTGAAGGCGCGTTCGGTGTCGCCAATGTCCTCGTAGGCCTTGGCCAGGGCGAATTCCAGGAAGGTCGCCTGGAAGTCGGTCAGCGACGGCTTCGCGATCAAGACCTCCATCGCCGCGAGATCGGGATCGCCGGGCGTGAACGTCTTGAGCTCGGCGATTGTCTGGTAGGGTTCGGGGCGTTCCGGAGTCGCCGCGATCGCACGGCGACAAGCGGCCATCGCTTCATCCACCTGGCCACGCTGAAGATGCAGCGCCGCCAGGTTGAACTGGCCCTCGTCGTGACCCGGGTTGGCCTCGAGAAAGCCCTGATAGGATGCGATCGCTTCGTCCACTTTGCCTTGAGCGCCCAGCACTTGCGCCAGGTTCTCATGAGCTTCGATATGCGCGGGATCGATGGCCAGGGCCTTGCGAAACCAGGTCGCGGCCTCGTCCAGCTTGTCCTGGTCCTTGAGCGCGGCGCCGAGATTGTTGCATGCCGCCCCATGGTCCGGTTGCAGCGCCAGCACCGCGCGGAACGCCGTGCCGGCCTCGTCGAGTCGATCCTGATCCTGGAGCACAAGTCCCAGGTTGTAGTGCGCCGCGACCAGCTTGGGGTCGATGACGATTGCTCGGCGGATCAGCTCGATCGCGCCTTCGGGGTCGCCGTCCTGAAAGCTCAGATAGCCGAGCAGTTGAAGCGCGCCCGCGTGCCGCGGCGCCGCGGCCAGGGTCCGCCGGTAAAGCCGCTTGGCATCGCTCAGCCGTCCGCTCTGGTGGCACGACACGGCGCGCTGGAACAACGCTTCCGTGTCGGGCGCGCCGTCGGTTGGCACCGCGCCGCGATGTCGGGCCCGGGCGGCGGCGCGCCTCTGCTTGCGATTCATCCCGTCCACCCGAACTGACCGTCAGCCAGCCAAGACCTTATCATTCGCGCGTCCCGCCGCCAACGCCACGGCGTCCGGCCAGCACCATGGTCCAGTCGGCGAGCCGAGTCAGCGGGATATCGGACTTGCCAGCTCCGGTGGCGGCTTGCGCTCGGCGCCGCGAAACGGCGATTCGCCGGCGAGCCAGCGTTCGGCGGCCTCCGGTGTCTTCAGCGCGACCGCCAGCGCCTTGTTGAGGTCCAGGCTCTGCATGCCGTAGCCGGCATCCGCGAGGCCGAGCAGGAGCGCGCGCTGGATATTGTCGAACAGGGTATAATGGGCGGCGTCGAATTGCGGCGCCACCGCCTCGCCGAGGCCGAAGCCGCGCCGGCAGGCCTCGACGTCGAACGATTCGATGCCCCGGCATTTGAGCGGGCGCACCGGATAGACCGAGCATTTATCGTCGACCAGCAGCGGGCACTTGAGCCCAGCACCAAGCCGCGCCATGTCGCCCTCGCCGGCGGCCGTGATTGCGCGCTCGATACGCTCGATCAGGGCGGAGCGCGCGGCGTCCGAGTCCAGCCTTTGGACATAGTCGGCGATTTGGATCACCTCCGGCGGGGTCGCCCGCACGTTGACCAGGCAACAATGGGCGCACCCCACCCGGCAGACGATCGGCCGGGCCGGCGGATGGGCCTCGCGCCAGCTCCGAGCCGTGGTCTCGGCCAGCTTGGCGGCCTGCGCGGCCAAACCGATCAGGCCCGCCGAACTGGGCTCGGTCTCGACCACGTGGCGGGTATAGCGGCGCTGCACCACCGCCGCCTGATGCTCGCTCGGCAGATGGGAGAGCTCGGCCCGGGTCGCCGCCACGGTGGGCCGCCGCTTGAGCTTTTTCAGCCTGCGCTGGCGTCGTGTCATCGGGCTCCTCGGTGGCCGGCTGTGGGCAGCGGATACTAGGCGAGGCGCCCGCCCGGGCCAAGGATTAGCGCCAGCACCCGCCGATAACAGGCCACCGCC
>CAJWQN010000335.1 GCA_913045505.1 uncultured Rhodospirillaceae bacterium
GATTGCGAGCCCGCCGGCGCCGCAGCCCATGTCCAGCACCTTGGCGCCATCGGCCAGCTGTTGCTTGAGGCCGGACAGGGAGGGCAGCATCTTATGGGCGATCACGGCGTGGAAACCGGCGGTCATGGACGCGATGTGATCGGAGAAGGCGGCGCCATGGTCCTGGAAGCTATGGATGGCGCCGGTGCGGAAGAAATCCGGATAGCGGCGAAGATCATCGGTCAGGAAGCCCGCCGCGGCGGCCGCATAGGGCGCCAGATAGCGCGGGCTCCGGGTATCGACCAACAGATCGCGCATATGGGCGGCGAGGCGAAACCGATCACCATCGGCGTCGAGCAATCGGTAGGCATAGGCGGTTTTGCACCAGATATCCACGTAGTGGCCGTGCATGGAGAGCGCCTCGGCCAAGGCGCCGGCGCCGATGCCGTCCGGAGACTCGCCTATCTTGGCGAACAATCCCGCCTCGACGCCCATGCTGATCAGGTGAGTCGCGTGAAATCCCTTGAGGTAATCCCACAACAAATCGGTCTGTTGATCAGGAGTGATCTCGCCAGCCGTCTCGCTCATCGCCTCGGCTCCCGCCCGTATTCGGTGTCCCTGCGCACTCTCGCCGATCGGTGCCGGCGGCGCAATCGCCGGTCGGCCCTCAAGGCGTGACCGCCGGAAAATCACGGATCGGATCGGCGCCGTCCCAGTCGCGGGCGGCGGCGGCGATGGTCTCGAACAACCGCTTCTTCGGCCCCGCGACATCGGACAGCTCGACCACCGTTCCCGGATGGGTCTCGGTCAGATAATAGACGAACGGTCCGAATTCGCCGGTGCGCCCCTCGTGGCCGACCCGGTAGCCGGCGGCGATATGGCGCGCCCGGTCGGCGGCGAAAGTCTCGGTCCAATAGGCCACGTGTTGGAGCCCTTCACGCCCGGCGTCCAGGAAATCGCGGTAAAGGGAGGGCGCGTCGTTGCGTTGCTGGATCAGCTCGACCTGCAGCGGCCCCGAATTGGCCAGCGCGATCGAGGCCTCGATCGGCGACGGCTCCCCCCGATAGGTGAAATCCAGCAGCGGCGCCCGTTCGACATAGAACCAGGGGCCGATCCCCAACACCTCGGCCCAATGGCCCATGGCGGCCTCGATATCGCGAACGACGTAGCCGTTCTGGCGAATCTCACCAAATACCCGACTCATTTGTGTCCTCCCACGTCAATCCCAGCACTCGAGCATCACGGTGAAGCCCTCGGCCTTGACCGCGATATCCTCGTAGGTGAGGCGGGATTGCGACGGCGCCTCGACGAAGGGGACGCCATGGGCGGCGAGAAAGCGCCGGGCGATCCCGGCCTTGATCGCGAAATTGACGTTCTGCGGCATGACCCCGGTCACCTCGGCGACCTTGAGCGCGTTCAGCTTCGACACCACCACGCCGACCACGTTTCCGGCACTGTCCAGCAAAGGGCCGCCACTGTTGCCCGGTTGGACGGGCGCGGTGGTTTGAATGACTCCTTCGTCGTTGTTGGGGCCCGCCAAACCGCTCACGATGCCGTTGGTGATGTTGGCACCGAACGCCACGATCCCTTGCAGCGGATAACCGAATACGGCCACGCTTGCGCCGAGTCGAACCGGTTCGGAGGCACGGAACGCCGCGAATGTCATGCCCTTGCCATCCAGTTTGAGCAACGCCAGGTCGGACTCCCCGTCGCTGGTGATCAACTCGGCGATGCCCGAGGCGTTGGGACTCTTGACCGCGATCGTTTTGCATCGCTTGACCGCATGGGCGTTGGTGAGCACATGTCCGCGGCCGCTGACCAGGAACCCGGTGGCGGTCGATATCGGCCGCTTGCCGAGGGCGGAACGGGACGGCGGCGCTTGTCCGACCAGGGGTTTCCATTCCCGAAGCCGGCGCTGGACGCGGGCGAAGTCGACTGCCGAGAGCATTTGGCCAACCTTGTCCCGAGCCGCGACGCTTTGGTCATGGCCCCCGCGCGCGGCCAAATTAAGCCAAAAATAACCGTCCACCAGATCGCGGTTCACGCCTTCGCCGTTGATATACATATGGCCCAGATAGTGCTGCGCCCGGGGCAGGCCCTGTTCCGCGGCCAGCCGATACCAGGCGGCCGCGGCGTCGAGGTCTTGGTCGATACCGAATCCCTTGTAATAAAGCTTGGCGAGGCTTTCTTGGGCTCCGGCATGGCCCGCATCCGCGGCCGTCTGGAACCAGCGGCGGGCCTGGGCGTAATTCTTCGCGACCCCGCGGCCCGAGAGGTGCATGGCGCCGATACTGTACTGGGCGGCGACATCGCCGCGTTCGGCCTCGATCAGCCATTCGCGATAGGCGACGTCATAGGAGCCACGATTGTAGGCCGCCATGCCGGCGTCGAAATCGGCCGCCGCCGGTGCGCCGAGGCCGGCGATCAGGACCGCCGTCACCATCAGCCGTCGCATGGCCCGCTCCGTCGTCTTGATCGGTTCGTGGGCGCCATTATGCCTTGCTTCATCGCCGGCGCAATCGCGGCCCGGCCGACAATACCGATCCTGTTCTCGGACACCATAGTGCGTTTGCATCATGACCCGGGTATCCCGTTGGCCTAAATGTTCAGGCTCGGGAGTGCCCAAATTTACTGCGGTCCGGGGCGGCCGTCGGTGCGAGAACGCCAAATGGCGCAGGTGCCGGGAACGATGCA
>CAJWQN010000336.1 GCA_913045505.1 uncultured Rhodospirillaceae bacterium
GGCACCGTCTATGGCGACGGCGTCAATGTCGCGGCGCGCCTGGAGGGTCTCGCCACTCCCGGCACCGTCGTCATCTCCGAAGCGGTCCGCCAGCCGTTGCGCGGCCGGCCCGAGTTCGTGCTGGAAGACATCGGCGAGCAAAGCGTCAAGAATATCGCCCAACCGGTCCATGCTTACGTGTTGGGACGCGCGGACGCGGAACAGCTGATCGAGGCGCCAGCTGGCGGCGCGGTGAAAGGTTCGCGGCAACGCCAAAGGCTGGTCATCGCCATCGCCTTGTCGGTGGCCTCGATTGGCGCCATCGTCTGGTATCTGATCGCGCCCGGCCCGCCATCCCGCTCGCCCGGCCAAGTCGCCGAATCGGGGCTTGCCCTGCCCGACAAGCCATCGATCGTGGTCCTGCCCTTCGTCAATATGAGTGGCGACTCCGAACAGGAGTTTTTCAGTGACGGCTTCACCGAAACCATCACCACCGATTTGTCGAAGCTTTCGAACCTTTTCGTCATTTCGCGATCCTCGGCCTTCACCTACAAGGGCCGACAAGTCGACGTCCGCGATGTCGGCAGGGAATTGGGCGTGCGTTATGTCCTCGAAGGCAGCATTCAAAGGGCCGGTGACAATATCCGCATCAATGCCCAGTTGATCGACGCCACCACGGCCGAGCATCTGTGGGGGCAACGCTTCGATCGGCCCTACGCCGACCTGTTCGCCCTACAAGACGAGATCACCCAGAAGATCGTGACCGAACTCGACGTCCGGCTCGTCGAGGGCGAGCAGGCGAGGATGTGGCGCGGCATCACCCAAGACGTCGCCGCCTATGAAATCTCCATGAAGGCGATCGAACTGTTCCGGCGAGGAACACCCGAAGCCAATGAGCAAGCCAAACATATGTTCCAGGACCTGATCGATCGGTTCGGCGATGACGCCGCCGTACTTGCCGGGCTGGGCTGGGCCTATATGAATGAATTTCGGTTCGGCTGGGCCGTGGACCCGCAAGAGTCCTTTGTCCGGGCCATGAAAATAGCCGAACAATCAGTAGCGATGGATGATACGGTTGCGATCAGTCACGCGCTCTTGGGGTTTACCTTGCTGTTGCGCGGACAGCATGACGAGGCACTGGCCGAAATCGAGAGGTCGATCGCGCTCGAGCCCAACAGCTCCCTGTTTTTCGCGATTCATGCCCAGACCCTGATTTACGCGGGCGCGCCGGACCAGGCCCTGGTCAATGTCCAGACCGCGATGCGCTTGAGCCCCTTCTATCCGGCCTGGTATCTGAGCATCTTGGCCCTCGCGCATCATGACAATGGCCGCTTCGAGGAGTCGCTGGCGGTGACGCGGGACTATATCGATCGGCATCAGCCCGGCCTGCAACACCTGGCCCATATCATGCTCGTCATGGCCCATCACGGTCTTGGACAACACGCGCAAGCGCGGAAAGCGGCCCGGGAAGTTCTGCGCATCAGACCGGATTTTTCGCTCGCCCAGTTGCCGCGAATTCATCCTTATCGCGACCCGGCCACGATTGAACGCATGCGGCAGACACTGCGCGATGCCGGATTGGGCGGCGGCGCGGCCGACTGACCGACATCGCGAGATGGTCGAACGACTCGCGTCGCCTCATGCTGAAGGGTCCATGAACCGACCATCATGACCCCGAGGCTAGGCGCGGAGGGCTCCCCGCCATGCCCGCTTTACCGAAGGGGCCGGCACTTGGAGGGTTGTCTGGACGGAATTTGGAACCGCGTCGGGTTCCCGCCGGCGCCCTCATTGGCCGGGTGGGTCTCTTGTGCGACGACCATGCGCCGGAACCCAGCCGCCCAGATGGCGGAGCCATGATCGATTTTCAGGCCGCGCCCGAGCGCTTTCGCCATTGGACGCTCACGCTCAAGCCGCCGGTCGCGATCCTGGCCATGGACCTGGCCGAGGACCGGCCCGTCGCGGGCGCCGGGGCCTCGGGGTTGCCCGCCTCGTCCGCCGCGACGCCGGTCCGATCCCCGAACCTCGAAGACCGTCCGTGACCCGGTCGCGGCGGACGAGACGGACAATATTACGCGGCATCCGCGTCTCGGTAAGGCCGGTACTAGAACGGCGGATCGACCGCCGCCGTGCCGATCGCCACGGCCGGGCTGCCGGTGCTGCCGTCTTCATTGTCGATGGCCATTACCCAGACGCCGCGGCCGGGCACGAACGCCTCGGCCGTGGTGACATCGAGGGTGACGATGGTCGCGTCACCGGACACGGTAATGGTTTGCGCGCCATCGCTCTTGTCGGGATTGGTGTAACGCGCGCGCAGCTTGCGTCCGCCATCGACATCGTCGATCCAGCCAACGGCGGCATTGGTCATCATGTTGGGCTCGTCGATCAAGTCCCAAGCATAATGACCCTCGGCCAGGCCATAGAGGTCGGGCGCGAATATATGGACCTCGATGGCGGTGCGCACCTCACCCTTCATGACCGAAGTGATGCCGACGAATTGGCCGGCCTTGATATCGGCGATGTCGGCGCCATCGACGAGGAACATACCGGCGCCCTCGTTTAGCACGATGGTCTTGGTCCCGCCTTCGCGGGTGTCGACGGTCAGGGTCTTGCCGTCGATCGCGGCCAGTGTGCCGCGTACATGATACGGCTCGCCCGCCTGGGCGCCGGCCGCAAAGGCCACCCAGG
>CAJWQN010000337.1 GCA_913045505.1 uncultured Rhodospirillaceae bacterium
GCTGGCGGCGCTGCGCTGCGGGCTGAAGACAGTGTTGATTCCCGAGGACAACGAGAAGGACCTGCCGGAGATCCCGGACAACGTCAAGAAGGGTCTTGAGATCATTCCGGTTTCGAACGTCGATGAAGTGCTGGACCATGCCCTTGTCTCGGCGCTGGTGCCGATCGAGTGGGTCGAGGTCCAACCTGTTGATCAAGTCGCCGCCGATGGCGAGACAGCCGACTCCGACGCGGTTCTGACCCACTAGATATGGGACTTTGGGAAAGGTCGGCGCGAACACCTGATTTGACCCTAGGTTTACGTTGACGGCCTTGGCTCGCGATGTTTAGAGTGCCTGGCGGATCGGGGCGAAGCGGTTGAGTCCTTAAGGACCGCTGCTCGACGAGCAGGATGAATTGCGGATAGAAAAATCACGTCGAAGGGGGGTTGATTGTGAACAAAAACGAACTTATTGCTGCTGTCGCGGATTCTTCCGATTTGTCCAAAGCGGACGCAGCTCGGGCGATCGATGCGACATTCGATGCCATCACGAACGCCCTGAGAGGTGGGGGCGATGTGCGTCTGGTAGGATTCGGAACTTTTAGCGTGGCAGCACGGGCCGCAACCAAGGGGCGCAATCCGCGCACCGGAGAAAGCATCGACATCCCGGCGTCGCGACACCCGAAGTTCAAGGCCGGCAAGGCGCTCAAAGACTCTGTCAACTAGGCGTTCGGATTTGTTCTTGTGATGCCGGCTGCCTTCGCGGGCGGCCGGCATTGTCGTTGGCGGGCCTGCTGGCGCCGGCGAGACCTGAAGCGGCGCAAGCATTGTATCACGGGCGATTAGCTCAGTTGGTAGAGCATCTCGTTTACACCGAGGGGGTCGGCGGTTCGAATCCGTCATCGCCCACCAATGCGGTTGGCCCGCGGCCGCGCCGGGGTGGCGTTGACAGGTCTTGGGGGGTCGCGTAAACGGGTTTCCTGTCGCTCGGGGGTGTAGCTCAGATTGGTTAGAGCGCCGGCCTGTCACGCCGGAGGCCGCGGGTTCGAGTCCCGTCACTCCCGCCATTTCCATTATTCCCGTCATGCCCTGTCCATGGGCGCCAATTTGGGCACCGGGGACGAAATCTGGGCAGCCCGGACTTGCCGCGGCATCTTGGCGACCCCATGATTCAATAGGTCATGGCCAATAAACCGAAGAAATCGAAAAAGTCCGAAGCCACCGAGGCCGAAAAACCGGAAGCGGAGCCGGAGGAGTCGGTCGAGGCGGCCGTCGGCGCCTTGCGACGCGCGCACAGCTTGTTCGCCTGGGTCTTCATCTTTCTTCTGATCCTGACGCTGATCGGTGCCATTGGCGGCACGTTTGTCTTGAACGGAAATCTGGCCGATTCGGGGGCGCGAATCGCCGTGCTCGAGGCAGTCATCGAGCGGCTCGACGGCAGTATGGTCAGGATGCAGGACCAGTCCGCTCAAACCAGCGCGGCGATGGAGATTCTGCGCCAGGACACGGTGCAGATCAAATCCCAACTCAATCGGATCAGCCAGTTTCTGCCCGATGCGGTGAATCCGGCCGCCCGGGGCTCGGACCAATAAGACCGGCCGCGGCCGGCGAATCGCGGGCGCATGGGAGGGCGCGCCCGGGCCGACGGATCGGTGTTAAGTCTCTGGCCGATCATGGCTTTCTTTTCCCGAAGCGGGGCTTTATATTGCGCCCGCGACATACGGCAGCCATGTGGGCCTGATCGGCGCGCGCCGGTTCAATCGACCCCTGGAGCACGGCGTCGGCGCCGAATCCGGGGCGAAGGGATTTGTGGATGGAGGCATTGCTCGCCGAATATCTGCCGATTCTCCTGTTTCTGGGGATCGCGGCGGGATTGGCGATCGTCGTCGTGGCCGCGTCCTACGTGGTGGTCAGGCAGCAGCCCTATGGCGAAAAGGTCTCACCATACGAATGCGGGTTCGAGCCGTTCGGCGATGCGCGCGGACGGTTCGACGTGCGCTTCTATCTGGTCGCGATCCTGTTCATCATCTTCGATCTCGAAGTCGCGTTTCTGTTTCCCTGGGCGGTGTCGTTGAAGGGGATCGGCGTGTTCGGGTTCTGGTCGATGATGATCTTCCTGGTCCTGCTGACCATCGGCTTCGTGTATGAATGGAAGAAGGGGGCGCTGGAATGGGAGTGAGCGCCACCGCGGCGGCGCCGGCCCGAGAGGCCGCGCTGAATCGTGCCGCTGCCGATTTGAGCGACAAGGGCTTCCTGATCGCCCAGGCGGACAAGCTGGTGAATTGGGCCCGCACCGGCTCGCTCTGGCCGATGAGCTTCGGCCTTGCCTGCTGCGCGGTCGAAATGATGCATGCCGGGGCCAGCCGCTACGATCTTGATCGGTTCGGGGTCGTGTTCCGCCCCAGCCCACGCCAATCCGACGTCATGATCGTGGCCGGCACCCTGACCAACAAGATGGCACCGGCCCTGCGCAAGGTCTACGACCAGATGGCGGTGCCGCGTTATGTCATCTCCATGGGGAGCTGCGCCAACGGTGGCGGGTATTATCATTATTCGTATTCCGTTGTACGCGGCTGTGATCGGATCGTCCCGGTCGATATCTACGTTCCGGGCTGCCCGCCGACGGCGGAAGCGCTGCTTTACGGTATTCTGCCGCTCCAGAAGAAAATCCGC
>CAJWQN010000338.1 GCA_913045505.1 uncultured Rhodospirillaceae bacterium
ACCGGCACGATTCCGGCCTTGATCGCGCCCCAGAACAAATACAAGAACGCCGGGCTGTCCTTGATTACCATCACCAACCGGTCGCCGGCGCCGATTCCAAGGCCGGCGAGCGCGTTGCCGCAGCGGTTGACCTGTTGGGCGAGCGCCGAGTAGGACACCGTCTCTTCGCCGCAGCGGATCGCGATCCGATCCGAGCGGCCCTCGGCCACATGGCGATCGATGAACGGCACCGCCACGTTGAACGGGCTGGAAAAATCCAGTGTCGCGGGAGTCGTCCCGCGATCGACCGAAACCCCGGAATCGCCGATTTGGCGGAGATCGCCCATCTCGATTGCCCGCAGCGACTCCCCTTGTTTCCGCAGGTGACCACGTTACCTTGCGCACCGTGCCAGGCGCCACCCAATGATGCACAGCGAGGGGACTCGAGACAATGGCGAGCGGGGTCAAGATGACCGCGGCCGACGGCCGCGCTCGAGCGGATTCTCGGCTTCCTCGTCCAGCATGTCGGTTGACAGCCGCGTATTGCCGGGGCGCGGCCGCCATGCCAGTATCGCGCGGCCCGTCGCACCCCCCGATCAAAGGAACGAAGCCATGACCGTGCGCCCAATTCTTGCTGCCCTGTCGGTTCTGTTCGCGGTCCTGATCTGGGCCGGGGCCGCCACCGGGGCCTATTTGGAGACCGAGGAAATCACCGTTGGTGACGGTGCCACGGCCGCGCGCGGCGATCGGGTGAGTGTTCACTACACCGGCTGGCTGATCGACGGCACCAAGTTCGACAGCTCCCGCGATCGGGGCCGGCCGTTCGGATTCACCCTCGGCGCCGGCCAGGTCATCAAGGGCTGGGACTCCGGCGTGGTCGGCATGCGTGTCGGCGGCACCCGCCGGCTGACCATTCCGCCCGAGCTGGCCTACGGCGACCGGGCCGTGGGCGGCGGCCTGATCCCGGCCAACTCGACCCTGGTGTTCGAGGTCGAGTTGCTCGACGTGTCCCGCTAGCGCGGCCGCGGGGGATCGGTGATGAGCACCGACGCCGCCATCGGCGTGATCGGCGGCACCGGCGTCGAGAAGCTGGACGGCCTGGCCAATGTTCGTCGTGAAACATTCGACACCCCGTTCGGCGCGCCGTCCGATGCGCTGGTGATCGGAGAGCTGGCCGGCCAGCGCCTGGCCTTCGTGCCGCGCCACGGGGCCGGCCACCGCGTGCCGCCCTCGGCGATCAATTTCCGGGCCAATATCCACGCCCTCAAGCAGGCCGGCTGCACCCAGCTGATTTCGGTGAGCGCGGTCGGGTCGCTCAAGCAGGAGCTGGCGCCGGGCACATTTGTTCTGGTCGATCAGTTCATCGATCGCACCTTCTCCCGCGACAAGAGCTTTTTCGGCCCCGGTCTGGTCGGCCACGTGTCCTTGGCCGAGCCGGTCTGCGCCCGCCTGGGCGACCATCTGATGGCCGCCGCCGAGACCGCCGGGATCGCGATCGCGCGCGGCGGCACCTATCTGGTCATGGAAGGGCCGCAGTTTTCGACCCGCGCCGAGTCCGAACTCTATCGAAGCTGGGGCTGCGCGGTGATCGGCATGACCAACATGCCCGAGGCCAAGCTCGCCCGCGAGGCGGAGATGTGTTACGCCACCGTCGCTATGGTCACCGACTACGACTGCTGGCACCCCCATCACGACGATGTCACGGTCGAGGCGATCATCTCGGTCCTCCTCGCCAATGCCGACAAGGCCCGGCACCTTATCGGCGCCGCGATCCCCTTGGCGGGCGCGGACCCGGGACCGTGCCCACATGGCTGTCAATCGGCGCTGGATTCGGCCCTGGTGACCGCGCCGGAGGCACGCGACCCGGACCTGCTCGGCCGGCTCGCGTTGATCACCCGCCGGGCCCTGGAGAGTTGACCGCGCGCCCCGATTCGACTTCGGCGCCCGCCTTCAACGCCGGTTTCGCGGGTCTGTTCCGGCCCCTGTTCCCGACCTTGCCCCGATGTTAAGACAGCCGCTCGTTCGGCGGGAGACGAAGCGATGAGCGCGGTGCCGCGCACGCCGGAGACCGGGTTGTTCGCCAGGCTGCGCACGGCGGCCGGGACGGACTGGGATGCCTATTGCCGCCATCGGTTCGTCGCCGGGATGGCCGACGGCAGCCTGCCCGAGGCCGCGTTTCGCCATTACTTGACCCAGGACACCCTGTTCCTGATCCAGTTCGCCCGCGCTTACGCGCTCGCCGCCTACAAATCGGAGACCCTGGCCGATCTGCGCGCGGCCAGCGCCGCGATCGCGGCGATCGTCGATGTCGAGATGGGGCTTCACCTCTCCTATTGCGCCCGGTGGCGGCTGGATGAAAGCGGGATGTTGGCGGTGCCTGAGGATCTGGCGACCACCGCCTACACCCGCTACGTGCTCGATTGCGGCCTCCGTGGCGATCTGCTCGACCTCGAAGTGGCGCTGGCGCCGTGCGTGATCGGCTATGGCGAGATCGGGCGCCGGCTCGCCGCCGACCCCGCCACCCGGCGCACCAACAACCCCTACGCCGACTGGATCGACATGTACGCGGGCACCGAGTACCAGGCCCTGGCGGCCGATGCCGGCGCCCGGCTCGACGATTTGTGGGCGCGGCGCGGTGGCCCTGGGC
>CAJWQN010000339.1 GCA_913045505.1 uncultured Rhodospirillaceae bacterium
CGGCCATGAACCGTTCGTGGTCGCCGAGATGTCGGGCAACCACAACGGCGATTTCAACCGCGCCCTCAGCATTGTCGAGGCCGCCAAGGCCGCCGGAGCCGATGCCATCAAGCTGCAGACCTACACCGCCGACACCATCACGCTCGATCACGACGGACCCGGATTCCGCGTCGCCGGTGGGTTGTGGGACGGGCGCACCCTCGATGAGCTTTACCAATCCGCCCACACGCCGTGGGACTGGCACCGGCCCCTGTTCGCCAAGGCTCGGGAACTGGGGCTGATCTGCCTCAGCGCGCCGTTCGATGACACCGCGGTGGCCTTGCTCGAATCACTCGAGGCCCCGGCCTACAAGATCGCCTCGTTCGAGATCGTCGATCTGGCCCTGATTGCCCGCGCCGCCGCCGCCGGCAAGCCCTTGATTCTGTCTACCGGCATGGCCAGCCTGGCCGAGATCGGCGAAGCGGTCGCCGCCGCGCGCGCCGCCGGCGCCCGCGATATCGCCCTGCTCCACTGCACCAGCGGCTATCCGACCCCCCCGGAAGACAGCAATCTGCGCACGATCCCGCATCTGGCCCAGGCGTTCGACGCGGTGGTCGGCCTGAGTGACCATACCCCCGGCGTCGGCGCGGCGGCGGCGGCGGTCGCGCTCGGTGCCGCGATCGTCGAGAAGCATTTCACCCTGGCTCGTGCCGATGGCGGTCCGGACGCGGCCTTCTCCCTCGAGCCCGACGAGTTCGCCGCGCTGGTCGCGGCGTGTCGCACCGCGTGGCGGGCGCTCGGCCGGATCAGCTATTCCCCGGCGGCGAGCGAGCGGCCCAACGCGCAGTTCCGGCGCTCGCTCTACGTGGTCGCGGACATGGCCGAAGGCGAAGCGTTCAGCGCCGACAATCTGCGCTCGATCCGCCCGGGACATGGTCTGGCGCCCAAACATTTGCCGGTTCTGCTCGGCAAGCGGGTCAACCGGGCGGTGGCGCGCGGCACGCCGGCGAGCTGGGACCTGATCGGCTGAGCCATGCGAACCGTCGCCATCATCCAGGCGCGCATGGCTTCGAGCCGGCTGCCCGGCAAGGCGCTGGCCGACATTGCCGGTCGGGCGATGGTCGATCGGGTGCTCGACCGCACCGGGGCGGCTGGGAGCCTCGATGCGATCTGGCTCGCGACCAGCGATCAGGCCACCGATGATGGCCTCGCCGCCCATGTCGAGGCGCTCGGCACGCCGGTGTTTCGGGGCGAAGAGGACGACGTATTGGGCCGCACCGCCAGCGCCGCGCGCGCGGCCCAGGCCGACGCCATCGTCCGCGTGACCGCCGATTGTCCGATGATCGACCCGAGCGTGATCGATCGCATCGTCGAGAGGTTTCACCGGGGCGATGTGGATTTCGCTTCCAACACGCTCACGCGGACCTATCCAGACGGCCTCGATACGGAGGTGTTCTCGCGCGCCGCGCTCGATCGGGCCGACGCCGAGGTCGCCGATCCCTTGCTTCGCCTCCACGTCACGCCGTGGATCAGCGGCGTCCTCGGTGAGCGCTGTCCGAACGGCGGATTCACCACCGCCAACGTTTGCCACGGCGTCGATTTCAGCCATCTGCGCTGGTGCGTGGACGACGATGACGATCTCGATTTCATGCGCCGGGCCCATGCCGCGCTGCCGGCCGAATTCGGTTGGCTCGACGTGCTCGCCCTGGTCACGGCTGCGCCGGCCCTGCTCCGCATCAATCGCCGACACGATATGTGGGAAGGAGTCGATCGCGATCGGGCGCGGCTCGCCGGCGCGGATCGGCCACAACCCTGCTTCCAGCGCAGCAACATGCTTTTGAACCGGGCGCTCAAAACCATTCCCCTGGGCAGCCAGACCTTTTCCAAGAGTCACCAGACCTATGTGCGCGGCGCCGCGCCCCTGTTCGTCGAGCGTGGCCATGGCTGCCGGGTTCGCGATGTCGATGGCAACATGTTCATCGATTACGTTCTTGGTTTGTTGCCTGTGGTGCTGGGCTATTGCGACCCGGACGTGGACGCGGCGATCCAGGATCAGCTCGAGCGCGGCATCACATTCTCCCTGCCCACGGAGCTCGAATGCGACCTCGCCGAGCGTCTGGTCGGCCAAGTCCCCTGCGCGGAGATGGCCCGGTTCGGCAAGAACGGATCGGACGCGACCAGCGCCGCGATTCGCCTCGCCCGCGCCCATACCGGGCGCGACCGGATCGCGGTCTGCGGGTATCACGGCTGGCACGACTGGTATATCGGCACCACCAGCCGCGATCTCGGCGTGCCGGCCGCGGTCAAGGCGTTGACCGCGACATTCCCGTACAACGACGCCGATTCATTGGCCCAATTGCTTGCGACCGATAGCGATGGCTATGCGGCCGTGATTTTGGAGCCTCATGGCCTGCTCGGACCCGAGCCCGGTTTTCTGGAGACGGTTCGGGCGCTGACCGAACGACATGGAACCGTGCTGATCTTCGACGAGATCGTGTCCGGTTTCCGTATCGATCCGGGCGGCGCCCAGGCCGCCTATGGGGTGACCCCCGATCTGGCGACATTCGGCAAGGCGCTGGCCAACGGCATGCCGATTTCGGCGGTGGTCGGGCGCGCG
>CAJWQN010000340.1 GCA_913045505.1 uncultured Rhodospirillaceae bacterium
AGGTCATGACCTCGCTGCTCGGGAGCAGGCAGGCGATCGAGATCATGCGCGCCGACGGCGACAGGGTCGGCGACATCCGGCCGCTGGTTCGGCTCAACGTCTCGGTCATGGTCGGCGACGGCGAGCGCATGGAGACCGGCGGCTACGGCTCCGGCGGCCGGGTCGGCTATGGCGGCCTGATCGGCCCGGACAACTGGCGCGGCCATGTCGACGAGGCGTTGCGCCAGGCGCTGGTCCAGCTCGACGCCGAGCCCGCGCCGGCCGGCGAAATGGCGGTGGTGCTCGGCCCCGGCTGGCCCGGTATCCTGCTCCACGAGGCGATCGGCCATGGCCTGGAAGGCGACTTCAACCGCAAGCGGACCAGCGTCTTTTCCGGACTCATGGGCGAGCGGGTGGCGGCGGAAGGCGTAACCGTGGTCGATGACGGCACGCTCCTCGACCGGCGCGGCTCGCTGACCATCGACGACGAGGGCACGCCGACCCAATGCACCACCCTGATCGAGGACGGCATTCTCATCGGCTATATGCACGACCGCCTGAACGCGCGCCTGATGAACACCGCCTCGACCGGCAACGGCCGCCGCCAGAGCTACGCCCATCAGCCGATGCCGCGCATGCGCAACACCATCATGCGCGCCGGCACCGCCGATCCGGCCGAGATTCTGGGCCGGGTCAAGAACGGCCTCTACGCGGTCAATTTCGGCGGCGGCCAGGTCGATATCACCAGCGGCAAGTTCGTGTTCGCCGCGTCCGAGGCCTATCGGATCGAGAACGGCAAGATCGGTGCCCCGGTCAAGGGCGCGACCCTGATCGGCAGCGGCTTCGAGGTGCTCAAGAACGTCACCGCGGTCGGCAACGACCTCGAACTGGATCCCGGTATCGGCACCTGCGGCAAGAACGGCCAGGGCGTGCCCGTGGGCGTCGGCCAGCCGACCCTGCTGGTCGAGGCCCTCACCGTCGGCGGCACCGACGCGGGTTGAGAAGACGACACGGAGAAGGCTTGGACCTATGGCTCCCATGACTTCGAACGCGGTGGCGCCCGGCGCCGAACTGAACGCCGATTTCTCCATCCTCGCGCGGGCGGAGACCGCGGCCATGGCATGGCAAGCGAGCCCGAGCCCGAGCGTGTGGCGCAAGCGCCTGGACCTGGCCGGCGCGGCGGAGTCCGGGCGGGTGACCTCGGTGGTGCGCTACGACGCCGGCGCGACCTTTCCGGCCCACGACCATCCCGACGGCGAGGAGATTCTGGTCCTCGATGGCACCTTTTCCGACGAGCATGGCGACTATCCGGAGGGCACCTACCTGCTCAATCCTCACGACTTCCGCCACGCCCCATTCTCCCGCGACGGCTGCACCCTGATCGTCAAGCTTCGCCAATATCCGGGCACCGGCCGCGCGCGGATCAAGATCGACACCAACGCCATGGCCTGGGAGCCGGGGCCGTTTCCGGACCTGTCGCAAAAGCTTCTCTACAGCCACCCCGACCACCCGGAAGTGGTGCGCCTAGTCAAGGCCGAGCCCGGCTGCGCGGTGCCCATGCATTCCCACCCCGGCGGCGAGGAGGCGTTCCTGCTCGAAGGCGCGCTCGAAGACCAGAACGGCCCCTGCCAAGCCGGCACCTGGCTCCGCCAGCCGATCGGCTCCAGCCACGCCGTCGTGAGCCCGGACGGCGCCGTCGCCTACGTCAAGACCGGCGGCTTTCCGGGGGGTTGAAGGGGGAGGCGGTGCATCAAACCGCCGCCATTGGCCATCAGCCGCCATCGCCGCACGCAGGCAAGGGGTCGCGGGAAAGGCGCTGGTAGCATGAACGACCAGACAGGACGCGAAGGGGTCCCGGATCGCCGGGCGCAATGGCGCGCCCGCCGTCTGGGCATGGAGGCGCGCAAGGAAAAAAGCACGCCCGACGGTAAGCGGCGGCGGAGTTGGGGTGTCTTCCGTGCCCTGATCGCGCTGTTCGGGATCGGTATCCGGGTCATCGGGTTGCACGGCCGGGGCCGGCGCAACGCGGCCGACCTGGTGATGACCCGCCACGAACTGACCTTCGCCGATCTGCCCGAACCGTTCGACGGCTTCACCATCCTCCAGCTCACCGATCTGCATCTCGACGTGCTCGCCGAAACCACCGACGCGGCGCTCGGCCTCGCCGCCGGCCTCGAGATCGATCTGTGTGTCCTGACCGGCGATTATCGCCGCCGCATCGACGGTCCCCATCATCACATCCTGCCGCCGATGAGCGATCTGATCGGAGGCCTCTCCGCGCGCCACGGCATCCACGCCGTGCTCGGCAATCACGATTGCGCCGACATGGTCGAGGACTTCGAAGCGCTGGGCATCCGGGTTCTGATCAACGAGTATGTGGCTATCGCGCGCGGTGGCGCCCGGCTCCACATCAGCGGCACCGACGATGTCCATTACTATTACACCGATGGCGCCCGCGCCGTGCTCGACGCGACCCCGGACGGCTTCAAGATCGCGCTGGTCCATTCGGCGGAATTCGCCGATGCCGCCGCGGAAGCCGGGTTCCATCTCTACCTCGCCGGCCATACCCATGGCGGTCAGGTCTGCCTGCCCGGCGGCCGGGC
>CAJWQN010000341.1 GCA_913045505.1 uncultured Rhodospirillaceae bacterium
TCCTCTGCAATCCGATAAGCCTTTGATGTAGAAGAATTATCGCCGATTCAGAGCCCCGATGCACCTATATTCGGTGAGATATCCGGGCTAGAACGCTTTCAGCTTACGCCAAGCGAACAACACCATGCGAAACAGCAAGAAACCGTCGCTGAACCGCGAAATCTGGGTCTCGCCGTAGCTCCGCTCGGTGTACCGGATCGGAATTTCGACCACCTTGAGGTTGAGCTTGGTGGCGCCGAACAAGAGGTCGAAATCGCCGAACGGATCGAAATCGCCGAAGTAATCGCGATTGGCGGCAAGGCGCCGGTAATGGGCGTTCGACAAGACCTTGGTCCCGCACAACGTGTCCGTGACCCGCTGATTGAGCAACCACGAGAACATGAGCGAAAAGGTGCGGTTGGCGATCAGGTTCAGGAACCGCATCGCGTTCGGATCCAGCGGATAGACCAGCCGGGTGCCGTTGATCATTTCGCCCTTTCCCGATACCAGCGCCTGGTAGAACTTGGGCAGGGTTTCCGGCGGCATGGTCAGATCGGCGTCCAGAATCATCAGGACCTCGCCCCGCGCCGCCGCGAACGCCTTGCGCACCGCGTCGCCCTTGCCGCGGCCGTCCTGTTTGAGCGCCCGGATCGTCCATTCCGGATGGTCGTCGATGACCCGCTCGATTTCCTGATAGGTCCCGTCGCTGGAGTTGCCTTCCACGTACAGGATTTCCATATCGTCGCAAATCCGGGGCATCCTGGTGATCGCCGCCTCGATGTTGCCGCGTTCGTTGCGGCACGGAATGACCACACTCACCGAGGGCCGCGCGCTCGACGCCGTCGGCACGGGCCGGGCGACGACGTAGTTGCGCAGGCAAAACCGTCGAATGCCCGGCAACGGTCCCAGCCACTGGTTGAGCAGACGGCCCAGCCCCAACAAGCGTTTGGGCGTCAGTTGCCGCCATTCCCGCTTGATGACTTCGAAATCGGCCAGCGCCAGCAGGCCTTCGATATCGGAGGTGGACAGCCAGTTCTGGGGACCTTGTCGGGGTTTGGCGCCGATCCCCTCGGCAAGCCTCAACACCGGCTCCCACAAACGCGAATAATAGGACACGATCAGGCGGGTTTCAGCGGTGCACAAGGGATGCAACGCCGCCAAGGTGGTCCCGATGTCCTCGAGGCCACCGATGGTGTCGGACAGCACGATGACCTCGAACGGGCCGCCCAGTTTGGCCAAATTGGCCGCGTCCTCGATATCGCCGACATGGAACTCGAATTGCGGATGTGCGGCTCGGGCGACCGCGATCATCGCCGGGCTGGAATCAATGCCGACGCCGCGCGCCGGGCGCAGTTCGGCCAGCAGGTCGCCGATGCCGCAGCCGAGGTCGAGAATGCTCGTGCCCTCGGTCACCAGAAAGCGCATGTAGCGGTAATGGTCGTTGAAATAAGATTTGTTGCGCTCGATAAACGATCGCCGCCGGGGCGCCATGCGCTCGGCCAGCGCCAGCGCCGCCCGCTTGCGCGCCGACTGGGGCGGACCCGCATGCTCGAAAGTCTTCTCGTTCATGGGGTTGGGGCGCCGGCCACGGGCCGTTGAGCGCCGAGCAATGCCAGAAATGCCGGCCAGGCGAGCTCCGGATAGAACCGGTGCGGGCCGGCGGCCGAGGCGGCCCGGAGCCGATCTTCGGCGCCGGCCGCCCGATAGACCGCGCGGGCCTCCGCAACCACCTTGGCGACGCCCGAGAACGGGAAGATGTGATCGCGATCGCCGGAGGTGGCCAGCACCGGCCGGGGTGCGCAAAGCCCGACCACGTCCGCCAGTTCGAGCCAGTTCAGAATGCCCGGGATCACGTTTTGGCCGGCGCTGTCGCGCCGCGCGCCGATGGTCTCGCGGATCGAACCGATGCAGCCGCTGGCGATCACTGCGCCGATGCGCTCGTCCAGGGCCGCCGCGAACAACGCGGTGGTGCCGCCGGCCGAATTGCCCATCACATGGACCCGATCCAGATCCAGATCCAACCCGACCCCGCGACCGGTCTCCAGCCAGTCGATCAGTGCCGAGACATCGCCTGCCCGGTCTCCGACCAAGGTCCGTCCGAGCAGCAGGCCGTGATGAAACGCATCGACGCAAGGGTCGGCGGAGCGGCCGGCGAGCACCCGCTCCCGGCGCTCGCCGAAGCAGCTCTGTTCCAGGCACAGCGCCACATAGCCATGGGCGGCGGCTTGCCGGGCGATGTCCGCGCCGGCGGCGATCTTGATCGGGTCCGGCGGCATCCTGGCCTCGCCCCAACTCAGATGCCGGCCGGCGTTGGTGCCTTGCAAGCAGATCATGACCGGGGCCGGCCAGAGGGTATCGTCGCGCCAGACCATATCGACGGGCAGGTCGGCGCCCGGCCAGGCGCTCAGATAGACGCCGCGCCGGTTGAGGCCGCCGGCCGCGTTCGCCGGCGTTTCGGCGATCACGGCCGGCGCCCGATCGGGCCGTCGCCAGGCGCACAACTCGGCCAGTTTTGCGCGGGCGCTTCTCCGCCAAGTCTGTACATCACCGCCGACCTTGGTCCAATAACGC
>CAJWQN010000342.1 GCA_913045505.1 uncultured Rhodospirillaceae bacterium
CACCCAGGCCATGGCCAGGACGTGGCCTTCGTCGGCCATGGCGTAGCGGGCGCTCACCTCCGAGACCACCGGGCCGTGCCGGGTCTCGCGCACGATCAGCACCTCGGCCGGGCCGCCTGTGACCGCGATCACCTCCTCGCGCCGGGCGAACGGCTGGCTGCCGTCGGGTGTGAGATACCGGTCGCGATCGTCCGGGTCGATCCGCTCGACGAACAGGTCCTGGACGTCGGCGCCGGTGTTGGTGACGCCCCAGGCGACCCGCCCGTTGCGCCCCACCACCACGGTCGGAATTCCGGGCAAGGTGGCGCCGGCGACTCCGAAGCCGGGCGCCCGCAAATGGGCCAGATACCACGGCGCCGGCACGGTCAGGACGAGATGGGGATCGTTGGCCAGGATCGGCTTACCGCTCCGCGTCCGGCGCCCGTCGACCACCCAGTTGTTGGACCCGACCGAGATCGGTGGCCCGCCCGGCAGTGCGGCGAGGCCCGCCTCGATCAGCCCCGCCGGCAGGGGCACCAGCGGGCCGCTGAAGGACTCCGTCGGCGACGCGGTGCCCGGATAGGGCGGCCACATGTCGGCCACCTGGTCGGGCCGGAGAAACTCCAGGAGCTTGCGGCGCAGCAGCTCGTCACGGGCGTTGCCGGCCAACAGCGGCGCCATCATCTTGACCGCGACCACCGAATCCGCCGGCGTCCAGGGCTCGGGCCGATGGCGAAAGAGCACGAATTCGGGCGGCAGCGGCCCGTCATGGCTGGCGAGAAAGGCGTTCACGCCGGCACAGTAGGCTTCGATCAGAGCCAGGGAACGGACGCTGAAGTGATCGAGGCTTTGCTGGGCGGCGCGGTAGAACCCCATGGTCCGCAAATAGCGGTCCGTATCCAGGGCACGATCGCCCAGCAATTCGGACAAGCGCCCGGCGCCGGAGCGGCGCATCAATTCCATCTGCCACAGCCGATCCTGGGCATGGACGAATCCGAGCCCAAAATAGGCGTCGGCCTCGGACTCCGCGGCGATATGGGGGATGCCGTTGGCGTCCCGATGAATTTCGATCGGCGCCGCGGCGCCGGCCACGGCGACGGTGCCGTCGAGCACCGGCAGCGAGCCGCGCAGCCACAGAAGCCCGGCGACGCCGGCGCCGAGGCCGAGGATCAGGACCAAGCCCACAAGACGCAACAGCCGTCGCATGGGTTAGCCTCTGGAGCGCCGGCGGTCCGGGTCGGTGGCGCGAAAAGCCGTCATCATGCGATAATTCCTTTCCCAGTCGTGTCGCGCCAAGGATTTTCGTGGCATATCCCAGCCACGGGACCGGCGCAAGCGCGCGACGGCGACCGACCTGGCGCCATGACTCTCACCCACTGTTGGCGTGCCGCGGTCATGGCCAGGCGCGAGCCCAGCGCCTATCCTTGATACCGGGCCCGGTCCCAGAGCCGTCAACTCCGAAGGGTGAGAGCCATGGAACAATTCATGTTGAGCCCATTTCTCATTTTCGTGATCTCGGTCGTCTTCATTGCGTTCATCCTGATCCTGATGGGGATCAAGACCGTGCCCCAGGCCGAGGAATGGACGGTCGAGCGGTTCGGCAAGTACCGACGCACCTTGCGCCCGGGCCTCAATATGATCGTCCCGATCATCGACGCGGTCGGCCGCAAGCTGTCGATGCGGGAGACGGTTCTGGATATTCCCTCCCAAGACGTGATCAGCTTCGACAACGCGACCGTGACCGCCGACGGGGTCGTGTTCCACCAAGTGGTCGATGCGCCGGCCGCGGCCTATCAGGTGACCGATTTGCGGCGCGCCATCGAAAATCTGGCGCTGACCAACATTCGGACCGTGCTCGGCTCGCTGCCGCTCGACGACATGCTCTCGAAGCGCGACGAAATCAACGACCGGCTGCTCCAGGTCATCGACGCGGCGACCAATCCCTGGGGGGTCAAGGTCACCCGCATCGAGATCAAGAATCTGGCGCCGCCCGCGGATCTGGTCGATGCCATGGCCCAGCAGATGAAGGCCGAGCGCGAGAAACGGGCCGAGATTCTGCAGGCGGAAGGCCAGAAACAGGCCGCGATCCTGCGTGCCGAGGGCGAAAAGCAGGCGGCGATCCTGGAGGCGGAGGGCCGCCGCGAGGCCGCGTTCCGCGACGCCGAGGCGCGCGAGCGCGAAGCCGAGGCCGAGGGCCGGGCGACCACGTCGGTCTCGGACGCGATCGCCAAGGGCGACGTCCAGGCGGTCAATTACTTCGTCGCACTCCGCTACACCGAGGCGCTGGAAAAAATCGCCTCGGCGCCCAACCAGCGGGTCGTGCTGCTGCCCGTGGAGGCGACCGGAATCCTGGGCAGCCTGGGCGGCATGGCCGAGTTGGCCAAGGCCAGCTTCTCCGAGCGCTCGGGCTGAATCGGATGGACGAATTCGTCGCCTGGCTGTGGGATGCCTCCTACTGGCATTGGTGGGCGTTCGCGGTCGCCCTGATCGGGATCGAGGCGTTCGCGCCGTCGACCTTCCTGATCTGGCCGGCGGTCTCGGCGGTGGTGGT
>CAJWQN010000343.1 GCA_913045505.1 uncultured Rhodospirillaceae bacterium
CGGGTGCAGGGCGTGCTCGATGGCCGCCACGCCAAGAAGCACCGCCGAATGAAGCACGATTTAGCTTTCTCCGGGCTGATCGCATGCGTCAAGTGCGGCTGTTCGGTGGTCGGTGAGATCAAGAAACAAAAGTACATCTACTATCACTGCACCGGCTATGCCGATAAATGTCAGGGCAAACCCGCGACTTGCCGCCGCAAACATGTGCGCGAGGAAGTTCTGGAGCAGCAGTTCACGGAAATGCTAGGCCGGCTGCACTTCGACGACGAGGTGCTGGAATGGGTGCGCGAGGCGCTCCACGCCAGCCACGCCGACGAGCAGCGGGAGCATGAGGACGCGATCAGGCGGCTTCGTGCGGAATTTGACCGCCTTCAGAACCGCATTGACGCCATGTACCTAGACAAACTCGACGGTCGGGTGGAAACGGCCTTCTACGACAAGATGTCGGCAGAGTGGCGCGCAGAACAGAACCGCTGCCAGCGCGAGATTGACCGGCACCAAGAAGCAAACGAGTCATACATGGATGAAGGCGTGCAGCTTCTCGAACTGGCCAGCAAGGCCCAACGCCTGTTCGAACGCCAGGATGCGCGCGAAAAACGCCGTCTGCTCAATTTCGTACTATCGAACTGCACCTGGGATGACGGCGAAGTGGCTGCCACTTTCCGCCAACCGTTTGATCTATTGGCGGAAACCACCGCTATCGCTGTCCAGTCGGCAGCCCATAAAGGGGCACATTTGGCCAAAAATGAGATTTGGCTGGGGGACCTGGATTCGAACCAGGACTAAGCGGGTCAGAGCCGCTCGTTCTACCGTTAAACTATCCCCCAAAGGGCACCGGCGCCGGAACCTATGAGCCGGGTTCGGAGCTGTCAAGGCGGGCCGCGCGCCAGGCGCGGACGAACACGGCCGCTTGAAGGCCGGCGGCGTCCGCCAGGGCCACCGGCGCGCCGTCGACGCGGGCTTAGAGGGTTGGGCCAGGACGCCAACCCGTCCGGGCGCGGCGCCAAGACCAGGTCGGCGGCTCCGATACCGGCCGCGAGGACCAGTCCGGCGCCGGCCCGGCGTCGGCGATGTCGGATCACCGTTCGTGGTCCGCCCGGCGCAACTCGTAAAGAGCGACCGCGGCGGCGTTGGAGACGTTGAGACTTTCGACCGCGGCCGCGACCGGGACCCGGACCAGGGCGTCGCAATGGGCGCGGGTGAGGCGTCTGAGGCCCGAGCCCTCGCCGCCGAGGACCAGCGCGATCCGGCCGTCCGCGCGGGCCTCGGCGAGGCTGGGCTTGGCCTCGGCGTCCAAGCCCAGCCGCCAGAAGCCGGCTTCGGCGAGGCGGTCCAGCGCCCGCGCGAGATTCGCCGCCCGAATCACCGGCACCGATTCGAGCGCGCCCGCGGCGGCCTTGGCAAGGGCGCCCGATTCGGGCGGCGCGTGACGCCCGGGCAGGATCACGGCCGCGGCGCCGAATGCCGCCGCCGAGCGCAGGATCGCACCGACATTGCGCGGGTCCGTCACCCGGTCGAGCACCACCACCACCGCCTCGTCGCCGCATCCCTCGGCGATCGCGTCCCAGTCGGGCGGCGCCAGCGCTCGGGCCAGCACCGCCAGCCCCTGATGAATCGCGCCCCTGGGCAGCAGCCGGGCCAGCGCCGCCCGGTTCAGACGTTCGAGCGGCGGACGGCGCGCGCCGAGAGTCGCGGCATCGGCGACCGTCTTGGCGGCGGCGCCGGCACCCTCGGCGATGACCAGGCGCTTGAGCTCACGCCGCGGGTTGGCGATGACGGCGCCGGCCGCGTGAAGCCCGTAGAGCCAGATGTCGGCGCGCGCCGAGCTCCGATCGCCGGCCTTGCCGCGGCCCGCCCGGCGCGGCGATTTTGGGGGCTTGCGGACAGCCATCGGACGATGATATCCTGGCTCTCGCGGAACAATAAGCTTAATCAAAACCCCGTCGCTCCGAAGCGGACGGAGGGCGTAACTTGCTGTCTATTCAATCGAGTTGACATCGGACAGCGAATCCCGATAGTGCGCGCTTTCGCGGCACCGCCGTCGAGGTCGCGAGATTTGCGGCGACGCGCGGGCGGAGGGGTGGCCGAGTGGTTAAAGGCAGCAGACTGTAAATCTGCCGACGTACGTCTACGTAGGTTCGAATCCTACCCCCTCCACCAGCTTCGACCGACCGGGTGGGGTTGGGATCGCAACCGGCACCGGGGGCGACATGAATGGCGGAAAAGCGCTGGCGCGCGGCGCGGAGATGCAATCGGATCGGGCGGATCGGGCGGACCGGGCGGATCGGGCAGGTGATTGGGCAATCTTAGCGGGTGTAGCTCAATGGTAGAGCGCCAGCCTTCCAAGCTGGACATGTGGGTTCGATTCCCATCACCCGCTCCAATCGGCTCAGGCCGAATCGGGATTGGCGCCACCACCGGCAGACGACGTTTTTGCTGAACAGGATCGGGTAGGCAGGCGATGGCGAAGGAGCGATTTGAGCGGACGAAGCCGCATGTGAATGTGGGCAC
>CAJWQN010000344.1 GCA_913045505.1 uncultured Rhodospirillaceae bacterium
CGACGGCGGTGGTGGCGCGCCGGTGGCTGCACCCGCCCCGGACCGCGCGCTGGTAGAAATGCTCCCGGTGGGCCCGCCACGGGCGCGCGCCCCGCGACGCGCGCCGGACCAGGGTGATGGTGGCGTCGGCCAGGTAGTAGGCGGGCAAGATCAGCGCCGCCGCCCACCGGCCATCGGCGGCCAAATCCAGCAGCAGCCAGCCAAGCAGAAAGCCGAGCGGGATGCTTCCCACATCGCCCAGGAACAGTTTCGCCGGTTGCCAGTTCCAGGGCAGAAATCCGGCAGCGGCACCGGCCAGAATCGCCGCCAACGCGACCCCGCCGGCGCCGGAGATGGCACCCACGAGCCCGACTCCAGCGCCGATACACAGGGTCTCGACGCCGGCGATGCCGTCGATACCGTCCATGAAATTGAACAGATTGATGAACCACATCCAAAGCACCAGTGCCGCGACCGTGTCGAGCACCGGCGGCAGCCAGCCCTGAAACACCGGCCCCGCCGGCGCCAGCACGAGCCATGCCCCGCCGACCGCGACCAGTTGGGCGGCCAGCCGTGGCGCCGGCCCCAGACCTTTCAGGTCGTCGAACCAGGACACCAGGGCCAGGCCGGCCGCGCCGATCAGCAAGATCGCCGGGAACTCCGCGGCCCCCAGCGCGGCGATCGCGACCCAGACCACGACCACGGCGCCGATCCCGGCGATGCCTCCGCCGCGCGGAGTCGGCCTCGCATGGCTCGAGCGCGCGTTGGGATGATCGAGAATCGCCCGCGCCCGCAAGATCGGCAGCAACGCCGCGCACAGCGCCCAGGAGACCCCGGCCGTCGCCGCCGCCAATCCGAGCAAAACCATTGGAGCCATTGGCGCCATCGGGGCCTACGGGCTCATCACCCGGGCGCTGCGCGCGGCGGCGGCCGGACCACGCCGAGGGCGAACAGTACCGCGAAGGCGGGCTCCGCCGGCTGGCGGTATTTGGCCGATGCCACCGGCCCGTTGATCGCCAGGATGAATCCGATCCAGGCCAGCATCAGCAATCCGCCGATCCGCGCCTCCGCCCCGCCCCGGGCCGCGCGCGCCAGCCCGCGCAGTTGAATCAGCCGCAAGAGGCCGGTCCCGCCGACCCCGATCAACAGCACCCAGCCATAGGTCGGGTTATCATTTCGAAACAGAAATGAGACCACCTTGTCGAGCTTGGACGCACCCGGTGTGTCGTAGAATCCGATTCGGGGCAGGGTACGGACCGGCGGCGCCAGAATCACGGACGGGCCGAGAAGGTTGATGGCGGCGCCGATTCCCCAGGCGCGGGCAATCGTTACCGGGCCCAGCTGGGCCATGATCGTGAGCGCCAGCGCGCTCATGGCGCGCGAGCGGCGAAACGGATTCGCGCCCTCGTCCGGATCGGCTTGCGCCTCATAGCGCCGTTGATTGGCCGCCGCCCCGGCGCCATGGGCCGTGCCGTCGGCGGCTTCACGCACCAGTGGCGCGAGCCACAGCAGGAAATGGGTGCCGGCCTGGCTGGTCAGGGCGAGAGCCTGGTAATGGTCGAAATTGCGGATCAGGATCGGTGATTGCGCCGCCAGACAGAGCGCCAGCGCCGCGCCCAATTGCAGCCCACGGCCGAACGTGATCCGCCCGAGCAGCGCCCCGCCGGCGGCCAGCAACACCGGCACGGCCAAGGCCCAGGGCAACATCATGGCGCGGGTCGCGAGAGCAAGGGCCAGCGCGCCGCCGAGGAGCAGCGCCAGTGGCCAGCCGGGCCGGCGCAGCCACCCGGCCGCGGCCAGCAGCGCCAGCGCGCACCAGAACAGAAACAGGCCATCGGTCAGGATCATGCCGGCGATCACGATCTGGGTCGGATTGCAGGCCGCGAACAAGCCCGCCGCCGGCACGTAGCCGCGGCCGAATTTGCCGGCGAGCAGCGCGATCACGACGCAGGCGGCGCTGTCGATCAATGCCTGGCTCAAGGCCGGCCAAAGAGGATCGGTGCCGCCGGTAAGGGCGATATGTGCCGCCAGGAACAGGGGATAGAGCGGCATGTAGGCGGTCTCGGGCACCAAACCGCCATCGAGGCCGGGCATCACCAGGTCGCCGTGGCGGACAAGATTTTCGGCGGCGGCCCAATAGGCGATCGAATCGTCGATGCCGAGTCCGGCATCGCCCATGATCCCATACAGCGCCAGCACGTAGCCCAGTCGGAGGGCCAGGGCGAGGCCGAACGTGGCGATCAGCGGATATTGGGTGACGATCGCCCAGGCCCGGAGGACGGGGGTCCGGAACCCGGCATCCGGGCGAGGCTGGCGGCCGTGATCGGCGGCGGTCATCGCGGCCGAACATAGCGCGATCTCTGTCCCGCACAACCGTAATCGGGCGCTAGCCCGGATATCTCACAGAGGCGTAAATAATGCTCCTGTGGGGCGGGAGGTGGCGGGAGGTTGGGGTGCGGACAAGAGAACCCGCCCGGCGGTGCCGGTTGGTCTGGTCTGGTCTGGATCCTCTGCTGTTGACGT
>CAJWQN010000345.1 GCA_913045505.1 uncultured Rhodospirillaceae bacterium
GCAACCGCATGCGGCCGATTTTCATGTCGACGCTGACGAGTGTGTTCGGGATGCTGCCGCTGGTCCTGGTGCCGGGTGCCGGCTCCGAGCTTTATCGCGGGCTCGGCTCGGTGGTGATCGGCGGCCTCTCGCTGTCGGCGCTGCTGACGCTTCTGATCATCCCGCCTTTGCTCAGCATTTTCATCAGCCGGGCCGAGGGCCAGAGGCCCGAGTCCGCGGTGGCACCGATCGAGGCCGCGGCCCAATAGGGCGAGTGCGTATTCCGAACAGGTTTGGCCATGGCCAGCCTGTTCGAGACAGTCGACAATACCAGGCAAAAGATGGGGACATTGAAAAATGGGATCAAGAACGGTGTCATTGAAAGGGGGGCATTGTGGGAACGGTGTCATTGGTGGGAAGGGGGTCATTGTACTTATTGAGGCAAATGAGATCATCGAAAAAAGGAAAAGGGGACATTGTATTTATTGAAGAACATACCATGGATGATATTTGTCGTAACTCCCGATTTCGTGGATCATGAACTTTCTTTCTGAACCGTCTGTTCGCGGCAGAGCCGTAATAATAGAATGTCTCCCCTAACCGACAGACCGTAAAAATTGAATGTCCCCTATACTATAACTTAACTCAATAACTAAAAAATAGAATGTCCCCTATAACGTCTTATAACCCTCCCATGACTGAGAGAATCACGATTTTCGGAATTTGCGAATCCGAGGAATGTCCGGCCCGATTCCACTTACCGGGAAAACGCGCTAGCGGTCATTGGCGGGGCTCAAGCGGTCGAGCCGCAATCGATGGCGGGCGTCGGACAACAATCGCGCGCCGGCGAAGACCGCGACGAAGACCCCGATGCCGGTGCTTCCCGAGATCAGAAACATGATCAGGATCTGGTATTTGACCGCGGTCAGCGGATCCACGCCGGCCAGAATCTGGCCGGTCATCATGCCCGGCAACGACACCAGCCCGGCCGCCGACATGGCGTTGATGATCGGGATCAGGCCGGCCCTGAGCGCCCGGCGGACCACGTTCTCGAAGGCCGCCCGGCGGTCGGCGCCGAGCGCGAGCCGGGCCTCGATCGCGGCGCGTTCCCGCACCGCGCCGCTGAACAGGGTATCGAGGCCGAGGCTGATCCCGGTCATGCAATTGCCGAGCACCATGCCGAGCAGCGGGATCGCATAGCGGGGCGCGTACCAGGGCTCGGGCTGGACCAGTCCGGCCAGGGCCAACACGGTCACCATTGTCGCCGCCAGCAGGATGCTCGCGGTCCCCAGGCCATAGGACCAGAGACCGGCGAGGCGGCGCTCCTGGCGCGCCCGAATCTCGTAGCCGGCGACCACGATCATCACCGTCACCATGGCCCCGGTCCAAGCCGGCGACGACAACGCGAACAGGGTCTTGAGCACCAGGCCGACCAGAATCAACTGGAGCACCGTGCGCAAGCCGGCGACGACGAGCTGGCGGTGCAGGCCCAAAGAGAGCCACAACGACAGCGCGGCGTTGGCCACCACCAACAACGCCGCCAGGGCCAGATCGGCCGCGGATAAGGCGATCGGGCTCACGGCGCCGCCTCACCCAATGCGCCGCCGTCGATCGTGACTGCGCGACCGGCGAGGCGGCTGACCGCGTCGTCGCCATGGGCGACCACGATCAGGGCCAGGCCTTGGCCCAGCCGCTCCGCCAGGACCGCCGCCATCCGCGCCGCCGCCTCGGAGTCCAGACCGGAAGTCGGCTCGTCCAGAAGCAGCACCCGTGGCGCGCCGATCAGCACCCGCACCAGCGCCAGGCGTTGGCGCTCGCCGGTCGACAGCGGCGCCACCGGCTGGGCGAGAATGGCCGTCTCCAGGCCGAGCCGGGGCACCATGGCCGTGGCCGCGGCCAGGTCGGACATGTGGCTGGCGACGTCGTCGACCCACCAGGCGGGCTCGGCCGAAACATAGCTGACCTGGCGGCGCCAGAGCGGCGCCGGCATGGCGGAGCGGTCGGCGCCGTCGAGCGAAACCGCGCCCTCGTTCGGGTCGAGATCGGCAATCGCGCGCAGCAGCAGCGTCTTGCCGGCGCCCGAGACCCCGCGCACCAGCAGGCAGGAACCCCGATCCAATTCAAGGGTGATGGGCCCGAGACCCGGCCGGATCAGTCCGCGCACGCTCAACATGGCGGACGGTCGGGGTTCGACGCGATCGAGATCGGGGATTGGCCCATGGTTTGGCACCATAGCGTCGTCGCATTCACGGCACACGGTCATACACAAAACGGTCATACACAAATACGTGAAGGTCACGCCGAGGCGCGGTGGCCGTTTCCGACCGCGACCCGGGATTCGTCATCGACCATGACTCCCTTGGCCAGCGGCCACGGCATCGTCCGTGACCGTCTTCGCGAACGGCGCAAGCGCGGCGGATGATGGGCCTTATACCAACCGGCATTGAGTGAAACTCATTGCCGGTTGGCAAGCGCGACGGCGCGCCCGAGCTTATGCGAGGAAAGCCTGCGTGGCGA
>CAJWQN010000346.1 GCA_913045505.1 uncultured Rhodospirillaceae bacterium
GGCGGCATGTCGGCGGAAAGCTGCTTCATCGCCCACAACACCGAGGTCATCATCCACGACACCCTCTCGTCCGGCAACGCGACCCCGACCTCGACCGGCATGATGGGCGGCTATCCCTCGGCCACCAATGCCTACACCTTCGTCACCGACAGCGATATCCAGCGGCGTTTCGCCGAGAGTCGGATGCCGGACGACACAGATGCCGTGGCCGGAACCCCGGTCGCGCTGGGCTTGCGTCAGGAGAACTTCACCCAGACCGCCGCCGACGTGTACGCGGTCCGCTGGACCGGCGGCGGCGGCTTCGGCGATCCCCTGGACCGCGACCCGGACCACATCCAAGCCGACCTCGACAATAAGGCGGTCACACCGGAAGCGGCGGCGGCAATCTACGGCGCGGTATTGAACGGAGGGCGGGTCGATGGGGCCGCGACCGCGCGCCGCCGCGCCGAGCTTCGCGCCGACCGCGTCGCCCGCCACAACGCCCCGACCCGAACCCTCGACGGCGACATCCAGATCGCGGCGACCGAGAACCTGGTGGTCAAAGCCGATGGCGCCGCATCCCACTGGGGCTGCGCCAAATGCGCGACCGATCTCGGGCCCCTGGAGGCCAACTACAAGGACGGCTGCATCCAGACCCGGGCGCCGGTCTCGGATTCGAATCCACTGGTCGGCGCGCCCGAGGCATTCATCGACGAGGTCGTGGACTTCCGCCAATTCCACTGCCCCGGCTGCGGCACCCTGATCGAAAACGAAATCGCCGTCGCCGGCGACCCCATCCTCCACGACGTGGCAATCGCTCCCTAGGCGCCACTGCGGCCGCCGGCACCCAACCGCGCGCCCAGCCACGAGTGCGCCGGAGTATGATAGCTCGCCTCGCTCCTCCTCCGGTCCCTCCGAGGAGGGGGGCCTCGTCTCGCCCCCCTCGCCCCGCCGCGCCCATCCCGCCGGCGGGTCAAGGTGGTTTACGTTTTCCGCCGATGCGCTAAGGTTGAGCGGAACCGAATGAGGAGGAGGGTCATGACTGTTCAGTCCCTGGATCACTACACGATCAATCCCACCGAGCTTGATACCTCGGTCGCGTTTTACGAAACCGTTATCGGGCTTCGCAACGGCGAGCGCCCGGATTTCCCGTTCCCCGGCGCCTGGCTCTATTGCGGCGATCGGCCGGTCCTCCACTTTATAGGCGACAACAGCGACGGCACCGGTCCGGGCTCCGGCGCCCTCGACCACGTCGCCTTCCGCTGCACCGGTCTGGAGGCCTACACCCAGGGCCTCCGCGACCGGAACATCGAGTTCATCGAACGCGACGTGCCCGGAGTCCCGCTCCATCAGGTGTTCTTCAAGGACCCGGACGGGGTGAAGGTCGAACTCAATTTCTGGGACGAGGCCGAGGCCGACACCGACACAACCACCGAATACCAGTTGCCCAAAGTGCCCAAAGTGGCCGAATAGGTGAAGTGAGGATCGCCGCCCGGGGGCTCTGTTCACGGGAGGAAGACGGCGCCACCGGCGTGACGGACGGCGCGGGCTTGCGCTTGACGATTCGACAATCGCTCCGCGCGCCGAGACCGGGCACCGAAATGGCCTCCAAGGGAGGCCGATGTTCACACCAATTGCCGGAACGGACGGCGGGAAGACATGGCCGTTTCAATTCCCACCAAGGATCAGCTTCGCCTGATCGCGGACCAAAATGGGGCGGTCGCTGACCGATGAGGATCTGGAGTCCTATGCCGGACTGATGGCGCCGATGAGGCGGCGATCAAGGACCTGGTGGTGACCTGCCTGGGCGGCTGTCCCGACCGCGGCTCAATCCGGGGCCGCCGGCATTTTGAAGGGGTGGGAGGCTTCGTAGGCACGGGCGGCGCAGAGCACCCGGGCGTCCGCGTATTTCCGGCCCACGATCTGCAACGCCGCCGGCAGGCCGTCGGGAGCCAGGCCGCAAGGCACGGTGGCGGCCGGATGCTGGGTCAGGTTGAAGGGGTAGGTAAAGGGCGACCATTGCCACCAGCGGGTCATGCCGCGGCCGTCCGGAAACTCGCGCCCGGTCGCGAACGCGGTCAACGGCAATTGGGGGGTCATCAACAGGTCGTACCGGTCCAGGAACAGGTTCATGCGCGCGCCCAGCGCTTCGCGCTCGCGCTCGACCGCGCGCAACTCGAGCACGGTCTTGGCGCGCCCGTTCTCGGCCAATTCCAGGATCGGGGCATCCATCAAGCCATGTTTGTCCACCGGGATGCCGGCCAACAATACCGCCAAGCCCACCGACCAGTGAGTGACCATGCATTCGGTCGGATCGGCGAACGGCGGCGGCACCTCCTCGACTTCCGCGCCGAGGTCGGAGAAGGTCGCCACTGCTGTCTCGACCAGCGCCGCGACCTCCGGATCGACGGTCGCGTAACCAAGATCGGGGCTATAGGCGATCCGCCATCCCCGGACGCCATCGTCGAGGCGGTCGAACGAAACGGCGTCGCCTTCAACCTGGGCACC
>CAJWQN010000347.1 GCA_913045505.1 uncultured Rhodospirillaceae bacterium
GGAACCTGGCCGGCGAACCAGCGCCGAGCGCCGATGGCCGCCGCCGGCCGCCGCCACGCGCGCGCGATCTGCTGGCCTGGTATGACCGCGATCGCCGGTCCCTGCCGTGGCGGTCGCGGCCCGGCCGGACCTCGGACCCCTACCATGTCTGGCTGAGTGAAATCATGCTTCAGCAGACCACCACGGCGGCGGCGGCACCCTATTTTCGCCATTTCGTCGCCCGCTGGCCGAGTGTGGCGGCGCTGGCCGAAGCGAACGTCGATGAGGTCATGGCGGCCTGGGCGGGGCTCGGCTATTACGCGCGGGCGCGAAACCTGCACAAGGCGGCGGGTCTGGTTCTCGCCGAGCATGGCGGCCGGTTGCCCGTCGACGAGGCCGGTTTGCGCCGGCTACCGGGGATCGGTCCCTACACCGGCGCGGCGATCGCCGCGATCGCCTTCGACCGGCCGGCTGTCGTGGTCGACGGCAACGTCGAGCGGGTGATGGCGCGACTGTTCGCGATCGAGGTCCCCTTGCCGGCGGCCAAGCCGCGTCTTCGGGAGCGGGCCGCCGAGCTAACTCCAGGCCGTCGGCCCGGCGATTACGCCCAGGCCGTGATGGATTTGGGGGCGACGGTCTGCACCCCGCGCCGGCCGCGATGCGAGCGCTGTCCGTGGCGCCGCGCCTGCGCCGCCCATGGCGCCGGCCTGGCCGAGACCCTGCCCCGGCGCGCGCCCAAGCCCGCGCGGCCGCTCCGCCATGGGGTGGTGTTTTGGATCGAACGGGCGGACGGCGCGATCCTCCTCCGCCGGCGCCCGGCACGCGGCCTGCTCGGCGGCATGATGGAGCTGCCGACGACCCCCTGGCGTGGCGAGCAGTGGCCTGAGCACTCGGCGCGGGCGGCGGCTCCCCTGGTCGCGGATTGGGAATTTCTGGACGGTGTCGCGCACCACGGGTTCACGCATTTTCGCCTCGAACTCCGGGTCGCCGCCGGCCGCGCCGGTGACAATCGCTGCGACGGCCTGTGGGTCCGGCCCGAGCGGCTTGGTGACTATGCCGTACCCAGCGTGATGCGGAAGGTCGTGGCTCTCGCCCGCGCCGCGCTCAACCGGTGAGCCGCGCCTCGCTGGCCAGCTCCGCCCGGACCCGTTGGCGCAGCAGGTCGATCGGCACCAACTGGCCCCGCACTTCGTAGAACCAGAAGCTCCAGCCGTTGCACGCGGCCGCGCCCTGGAGCGTGGCACCGACGCTGTGGATCGAGCCCGAGACGGCCCGCGCGACCAGCGAACCGTCGGCGCGGACCTTGGCGCTGTGTCGCCGGCTCTGATCGTAGAGCACGGTGCCGGGGCCGAGCAGACCGCGTTCGATCAGGGTGCCGAAGGGAACCCGGGGCTGGGCGCGCTTCGAAGGTGTCGTCGCGACCGCCATGTCGGCGCCGGGCGCCACCGCGTCCAGGCGCGCCCGTGCCATCGCGACATAGTGGGCCTCGCGCTCGATACCGATATAGCGCCGGCCGAGACGCTTGGCGACGACCCCGGTGGTGCCGGTGCCGAAAAACGGATCGAGCACCGTGTCGCCGACTTTGCTGGTCGCCAGAATGACCCGATAAAGCAGGGATTCGGGCTTCTGGGTGGCATGGGCCTTGCGCCCGCCATCACGCAACCGTTCCGGCCCCGAACAGATCGGCAGCAGCCAGTCCGAGCGCATCTGAAGGTCCTCGTTGAGCGCCTTCATGGCGTCGTAATTGAATGTGTAGCGCTTGGTGTCGCGAGTCTTGGCGCACCAGATCAGGGTTTCATGGGCGTTGGTGAATCGCCGGCCGCGAAAGTTGGGCATCGGATTGGTCTTGCGCCAGACGATGTCGTTGAGCACCCAGAATCCCAAATCCTGAAGGACCCGGCCGATGCGGAATATGTTGTGGTAACTGCCGATCACCCACAAGCCGCCGGTCTCGGCCAGGACCCGGCGCGCGGAAGTGAGCCAGCGCTCGGTGAAGGCATCGTAGGTGGCGAAGTCGGCGAACTTGTCCCAGTCCTCGGCGACCCCATCGACCAGGGTGTTGTTGGGCCGGCGCAGATCCGGCCCGAGCTGGAGATTATAGGGCGGATCGGCGAAGATCAGATCCGCGGAACCGGCCGGCAGCCGATCCATCACCGTCGCGCAATCGCCGACGAGGATGCTCCCATAGGGATCATCGTGGATGTCGCTGCCCCGTGCCACGGCTGCCCGCCCCATGTCTCCAACCACTTACTCTTGTCGGCGCAACTAGAATCTCGAAAGGCGCCGGTAATATATTGAATCATAAATGGTTTCAAAAAGGTTGCAAGTCCGACGCTCAGGGCCGCTCGTGGTGCTTCGCGGACAGGGCCGCGCGCACCGGGGCAAAGCTTCGCCGATGATGGGGCGTGACGCCCAGCGCCGCCAACGCGGCGCGGTGCTCGGCGGTCCCGTAACCGGCGTTGCGGTCCCAGCCATAGCCCGGGTAGGCGCCG
>CAJWQN010000348.1 GCA_913045505.1 uncultured Rhodospirillaceae bacterium
GGGCAAGGCGGTCGATTTGTTGGTGATGACCGCGACCCCGATCCCGCGCACCTTGACCCTGACCGCCTATGGCGACATGGAGGTCTCGCGGCTCGATGAAAAGCCGGCCGGGCGCCGTGCCGTCCATACCGCCGTTCTGCCCCTGGCGCGGATCGACGCGGTCACACAGGCGGTTACCCGCGCTATTGGCCGCGGTGAGCGTGTCTACTGGGTCTGCCCGCTGGTGGCGGAGTCGGAATCGGTGGATCTGGCCGCGGCGGAGGACCGGTTCGCCGATCTCGAACAGGGCATGGCGGCGCGGGTCGGGCTGGTACACGGCCGCATGAAGGGGCCGGCGCGCGATCGGACCATGGCCGCGTTCGCCGCCGGCGACATCGACCTGCTGGTCGCGACCACGGTGATCGAGGTCGGCGTCGATGTGCCCGAAGCCACGGTCATGGTCATCGAACATGCCGAGCGCTTCGGCCTCGCCCAGCTTCATCAATTGCGCGGGCGGATCGGGCGCGGGCGGCGGGAGTCGACCTGCCTGCTGCTCTATGCACCACCGCTCAACCAGGTCGCGCGGGCGCGCCTCGACATCCTGCGCGAAACCGAGGACGGGTTTCGGATCGCCGAGCAGGACCTGAAGCTCCGCGGCGCCGGCGAACTGCTCGGCACCCGCCAAAGCGGCCTGCCCGAATTCCGCCTCGCCGATCTGGTCGCCCATGGCGATCTGCTCGACGCCGCGCGCGACGACGTCAAAATGATCCACGACCGCGATCCCGATTTGGAGACGCCGCGCGGCACCGCTTTGCGCACCCTGCTCTATCTCTTCGAGCGCGACGCCGCGATCAGCTATCTTCGCTCTGGCTGACCACTTTGGACCGCATCCGCCAATTCTTGTCGCTCTCCTCCCGCTCGAGGGCACCATCGGAGGACACCAGGGGGATTTGCCGCAGTTCGGACGGGCGCCGGTCGGGGGGCGTGACGATCCCGGCCGAGACCACCATCTTGATTCCCTCCTCGACGGTCATGTCCAGCACCACCAGGTGCTTGCGCGGCACGAACAGCAGAAATCCGGACGTCGGGTTGGGGGTGGTCGGCAGGAACACGTTGGCCACCTCGTCGGCGATCGTGTTCTGGACCTCGCCGACGGTGCTGCTGGTGATGAACCCGATCGCCCAAATGCCGCGGCGCGGATATTCGATCAACACGACCTCGCGGAACGACTGCGACGAGGAACGGAGCACGGTTTCGAAAATTTGCTTCAGCGCGCCATAAACGCTGCGGATCACCGGCATGCGATTGAGCAGGTTCTCGCCCGTGCGCACCACCAGCCGGCCGACCAGACCGGCGGCCAGAAATCCGATCAGGGTGAGGCCGATGAACACCACCACCAGGCCGATGCCCGGTATGTGGAAGCCCAGCCGGTCTTGGAGCAGGGTGTCGGGGTTGTAGGGCGCCGGAATCAGCGGCACCACCTTGCTGTCGATCCAGTCGATCACCCAGAACGCCAGCGCCAGGGTGATTCCGACCGGCGCGGTGACCACCAGCCCGGTCAGGAAATAATTGCGCAGGCGCGTGATCAAGCGCCGCCGGCGACCGCCCGCTCGGCCCGTGGGGCGAGGCTTTTGTGTGCTGTCTTCCGGGGAAACCGTCATTGCGCTCCAGCGTCAGCCGGCTGTCCGGCCCATTGACCGTTGCCGGACTATAGCGGGGCGCAAGGAGGCCGGTCCACCGGAATGCGCCTAGGCCATCGATCAGGTTTCGCCGAAAAATGCCATCAGAGCGGCGATGGTCTCGCCGGGCGCCTCCTCGGGAATGAAGTGGCCGCAGGGAATTGCATGGCCGCGCACGTCGTCGGCGCGCTCGCGCCAGGTTTCGACCACGTCGTAAAGGTCGTGCATCGCACCCTTTTCCCCCCACAGCGCCTGGACCGGACAAGTGATTCGGCGGTCCAGATCGGCCTGGTCGTGCTCCAGATCGATTGTCGCGGCCGCCCGGTAATCCTCGCAGGTCGCATGGATCGTGGCCGGATCATGGAAGCAACGCAGGTACTCGGCGAACGCCTCGTCCGTGATCGCCGCTTCTCCGGTGCCCCACCGGTGGAACAGGGTCCTGAGATAATATTCGGCGCTGGCGCCGATCATGGTCTCCGGGAACGGCGCCTTCTGGATCAGGAAAAACCAGTGGTAGTAGACGGTCGCCCGGCGCTTGTCGGTATCGGCGAACATGCGATAGGTGGGCACGATGTCGAGCAGGGTCAGGCGTGTCACCTTGTCGGCGTGATCCAGGGCCATCCGATGGGCGACCCGGGCGCCGCGGTCGTGCCCGGCAACCATGAACTTCTCGTGGCCGAGCGCCGCCATCACCGCGACCTGGTCGGCGGCCATGGCGCGTTTGGAATAGCCGGCGTGATCGTCGCCGCCGTCGGGCTGGTCGAGCAGATCAACAACTTCATCCTCGGCCTCGG
>CAJWQN010000349.1 GCA_913045505.1 uncultured Rhodospirillaceae bacterium
GGGTTTTTGCCTTCCCGCCGCGGACGTCAATCTTGCTGGCCACGCCCCAGCCGGTGGTCAGATAAAGGAAACCGTCCTCGGCGATCGGCGTTCCTTCCAATCCGGAAAACGGGAATACAACGGGGTCGGTTCCACCGCCCTGGATGTCACCCATGGCGTATGTGAAGGCAACCTTGAGGTCGCCGACATTCGACCTATTGATCTCGCTGAGGCCTGAAAAGCGGTGAGCCTCGTAGTTCCCGTGGTGGTTTATCCAGTTACCAGGTTCGTTTTCGCTGTTGACCAGGCGTTCGTGGGTTACTTCGCCAGCCATCGCCGTAGTTGCGAACATCGCCGCCCCCACCGCGCAGGCGAAACCCGCCGCCAAGATTCCGTCCCTGCGGGACATATGCTCGGAAGTCATTGTTGGCTCCTTTCGTGCCGTTTCCTTAGGGATTCCCACATGGTTCCTCCCAACTACGGAACACGATATCACGTTCCGGCATCGGTCGGAAGCATGGTCATTCGGCCCGGATTGCCGGCTTGGGATCGGGTATTCGGTGCATCCGAAACCCGGTCGGGATGGAATCGGGCGCGGGAAGACGGCCGTCCGCCAAGGGGCGTCGGCCCGGCGCGTGCCGGTCCGACCCTGCCGCATCGATGACATAGAGCTTCGAAAGTCAGCGAAATCGCGGGTTAAAGTGGGAATCCTGGCTCAGAGGCCCTCGACGATCGCCACGTCGCCGTCGGAGGCGGATTGGCGGAGGGCGCGCAGGGGGATGTATTCGGGCGAGTCCCACCAGGTTTTGGCCGCCGTTGTCGAGGGGAATTCGATGACCACCAGGCGGCTCCGGGCGAAGGTCCCCTCGACCGTTTCGACGGCGCCGCCCCGGACCACGTAGCGCCCGCCATAACGGGCGATCGTCGCCGGCACCTGGTCCCGGTATTTGGCGAAGGTCTCGGCGTCGGTTACGTCGATTTGGGCGATTACGTAGGCGACCATTTCCTGCTCCCACTCCTTGTGCATCCGGTGGCGTGACAGTCGGGCGAAAGGGTGGCACAGTCCGCCGGCCATGAGCAAATCCCATGACGACCGGTGCGTGCTGGTCACCGGCGCCGGCCGCGGGATCGGCCGCGCCATCGCCTTGGCGTTCGCCGATGCCGGGGCGCGGGTGGGCGCCCTCGATCAAGACGCCGATTCCGCGGCCGAGACCGCCGCCCTCGCCGAATCGCGGGGCACGGCCGCGGTGGCGGTCGGTGCCGATGTTTCCGATTACCCGCGCATGGAGGACGCGCTTGCGAAGGTGGTCGATACCCTCGGCCCGGTCGATATTCTGATCAACAACGCCGGCATCTCGCCCAAGCAGGACGGTGTACGGGTGCCGTTCACGGAGCTCGATCCGGCGGAATGGACGGAAGTCGTCGCCGTCAACCTGACCGGCTGCTTCAACGCCGCGCGGATCGTCGCGCCAGGGATGGTCGAGCGGCGGAGGGGCGCGATCGTCAACATGTCCTCGGTCGCGGGCAAAGCCTATCTGGACGTCATCGGCGCCCATTACAGCGCCACCAAGGCGGCGCTGATCGGCTTCACCCGCCATTTGGCCGGCGAACTGGGACCTCATGGGATCACCGTCAACGCCATCGCGCCCGGGCGCATCGACAGCCCCATGGGCCGCATGGTCGGCCCGGAAGTCAACGAGGCGATCCGGCGCGCGACGCCGCTCGGGCGATTTGGCGAGGGCGCGGACGTGGCCAATGTCGCCCTGTTCCTGACCGCGCCCGAAACCGGCTTCGTGACCGGCCAGACCATCGACGTGGCCGGCGGCTGGATGATGACGTGAGCGCCGAGCGCCCGCCGATCACCGGCCGGACCAAGGTGCTCGCCCTGCTCGGCCGGCCGATCGGTCATGCCCTGTCGCCGGTGATCCACAACGCGGCTCTGGAAGCGGCCGGCGCCGATGCCGTGTTCGTGGCCCTGTCACCCACACCCGAGCATCTGGGCGAGGCGGTCCGCGGCCTGTTCGCGGCCGGTTGCGCCGGCCTCAGCATCACGATCCCGTTCAAGACCGCGGTCATCGGCCTCGTCGACGAGCTCGGCCCCTCGGCCGCCGAGACCGGGGCCGCCAACACGATCGTGATCGGGGCGGACGGCCGGCTGGCCGCCCACAACACCGATGTCGATGGCGCCCGCCGATGCCTCGACGTCCTGCCCGATCGCCGCCGCGGCCATGGGGTATTATTGGGCGCCGGTGGTGCGGCGCGGGCCGCGGCGACGGCGTTGGCCAGGGCAGGCCTCGCGCAACTCACGATTCTGAATCGAACTCCGGCCAAGGCCGAGGCCCTGGCTGATGAGCTAGCAGGTGCGCCGATAGCCTTGGCGACCGGCGCCGTGGACGCGGGGTCCCTGGCCCACCATCTGGAAGCGGCGGACCTGCTGGTCAACACCACGT
>CAJWQN010000350.1 GCA_913045505.1 uncultured Rhodospirillaceae bacterium
GTTCCCGGCCGTGATCGGCGTTGCGGGTTTCGACCGCCACGGTCAGGATCGCCGAGGTGACCGGCAGGCGCGAGAACGCCCGTTCATGGGCGACATCGACGATGTTGCCGCCATGCTCGCCGATCACCGTGGCCGCCCTGGCCAGATTGCCCGGCGCGTCCGCGATCTCGATCGTCAACCGGGTCAGGCGGCCTTCGCGGGCCAGCCCGCGTAGGATGATCGAGGACAGCACCCGGGAATCGATATTGCCGCCGCTCAAGATCAGTCCGACGCACCGGGTCGCGAATCGGTCGGGCGCCGCGAGCAGGGCGGCGAGGCCGGCGGCGCCGGCGCCTTCGACCACCGTTTTCTCGACCTCGAGCAACATCAGCACGGCGCGCTCGATCTCGGCCTCGGGCACGACCCGAATCCCGGCCACCAGATCGCGGACCAGGGGCAGGGTGCGCCCGCCGGGCCGGGCGACGGCGATGCCTTCGGCGATGGTCGGCCCGCCGGCACCGGTCTCGCGGCCGGCCAAGGTATCCGCCATCGACGGATAGGTCTCGCTTTCGACCCCGATCACCTCGATCTCCGGACGCGTGGCCTTGGCGGCAACGGCGCAGCCCGCGATCAGGCCGCCGCCGCCGACGGGCACCACCAGCACCTCGATGTCCGGATGCGCGGCCAGCATTTCCAACGCAAGCGTGCCCTGGCCGGCGATCACGCTGTCGTCGTCATAGGGGTGCACGAAGGTCAGATCCTCGCTCTCGGCCAGGGCGCGGGCGAAAACCTCGGCGCCGTCGAGGTCGTCGCCTTCGAGCATGACCCGCGGCCCCAGATGACGGGTCTGCTCGATCTTGATGAACGGCGTCGCTCGCGGCATGACGATGGTCGCCGGTATTCCCAGCCGCCGGGCGTGGTAGGCGACGCCCTGGGCATGATTGCCGGCGGACATGGCGATCACACCGGCCGCCCGATCCGCCTCGTTCAGACCGAGCAGTTTGTTGAGCGCGCCGCGCTCCTTGAAAGAGGCCGTGAACTGCTGGGTCTCGAACTTCAGGATCACTCGGGCGCCGGTGATTTCGGACAGGGTTCGCGACCAGGCGCACGGCGTCTCGACGACCGCCCCCGCGATCCGGCTCCGCGCCGCCCGCACGTTCTCGATGGTGATCGTCACTCGGCCGGCTCCAGGCGCAAGCGATGGACGGTGATCCTCTCGATCGCGGCCCCGGTCATGGGCATGGCGACATAGACACCATCGGCCCAGCGCCGCGCCAGGTCGTCGTAATGGGGCGAGAGCCGATTGCCGGACTGGCCGGTGTGGATCATGACCTGGCCCGAGTCATCGTCGCCGAGGTCGAAGATCACCCGCAGCGCGGCGCCGTGAACCTCGGCGAACGGCGCCGCTTCGTCGGCAATCGTGGTGTTGGCCTGCATCACCGTGTAGGGGCCGCCGCCATGGCCAATCTTCAGATCGAACAACGGCCCGATCACCGGGATCGCCGAGAACGGGCGATGGCGGCTATGGGCCGGATGCGCCTCCGCCCAGCGCCAGCCATCGATGTCGTCGCCATAGCTGTCCTCCAACCAACCGCGCGCGGAGTCGAGCGCGGCTTCGATCTGGACCGCGCAGGATTCGGCGCGGGGCGTATCGACGTCGTCGCACCATGCGGGGTTCTCGGTCAGGGTCCGATAGATGAAATTGGGCCGCCGTCGCCACGCCGCCCGGAACGCCGCGCCCAGTTCGTCGCCATAGATGCGTTGGGTGAGCGCGCGATACCAGGCATGGAAGATCAGCGGCTCGGCCATATAGCGGTGCATCGAGCCATCCCAGGCGGCCAGGCGGGCGCGGATCGGATCCTCGGCGTGGCCGGCGGGCGCGCTGGCCAGCAGAATGGGAAGGAAATCGCGCGCCATCGTCGAGACCACGTCGGTCTGAATCGCCTTGAACCCCACCACGCCGTGCCGGTCCCCTCCGTCGAGCAGCTCTTCGATGCGCCGCGCCCGATAAGGCGTCGCCCAGTCGCGGGCAATGAAATGGGGATACTCGTCGGCGACGATCTTCTGGTTGGCGGTGACGATGCGGCCCTCGGCGGGCGCGAGGAGGCGCGGCAACTCGTCGAACGGAATGAACCCGATCCAATCACCGTCACCGGTCCAGCCCGCCGCCGGCAGCCAGCCGTCGCCGGCGCGCCGGATCGGCACCCGGCCGGGGGCGATGAATCCGATCATGCCGTCCACATCGGCGCCGACAAAATTCTGTTGCGGGGTGTGAAAATCGCGCAACGCCGCGACCATGTCTTGCCAGCTTTCGGCCCGCGCCAGGCCCAATCCGGCCTGGAGGGTGGTATCGTCGCCGGCTTGGGCCACCCCGGCCATGGCCAGGACGTGGCCTTCGTCGGCCATGGCGTAGCGGGCGCTCACCTC
>CAJWQN010000351.1 GCA_913045505.1 uncultured Rhodospirillaceae bacterium
CCGCCTGCGCGGCCTGCGCCGCCAGATGCAGATCGTGTTCCAGGACCCGTTCAGTTCGCTCAGCCCGCGGCTGTCGGCGTTTCAAATCATCGAGGAGGGGCTGCTGGTCCACGGCATCGGCGCCAGCCGCGGCGACCGCCGGGCGCTGGTCGCCGAGGCCATGGGCGAGGTCGGGCTGAACCCGGCCGAGATGGACCGCTACCCTCACGAGTTCTCGGGCGGTCAGCGCCAGCGCATCTCGATCGCCCGGGCGATGGTGCTCAAGCCTCGTTTCGTGGTCCTCGACGAGCCGACCTCGGCCCTGGACATGTCGGTCCAGGCCCAGATCGTCGATCTGCTGCGCGGCCTCCAGGACCGGTATCGCCTGGCCTATCTGTTCATCAGCCACGATCTGCGCGTGGTGCGCGCGCTCGCCAACGAGGTGGTGGTGCTCAAGGAGGGGGTGGTGGTGGAACAGGGGTCCGCGGCCGAAGTGTTCGAGGCGCCGCGCACCGAATATACCCGGGCGCTGATGGCGGCCGCGTTCGAGATCAAGGCGGTCGAGACCGGCGCGGTCGCGACCTGAGCGGAGGATGCGGTGGCGCTTCTGTTCGTGAGTGATGACGACGATCCGGTCGCTTGGGGTCGGGCGCTGTGGCGCCTCGACCCGGCACTCGACTATCGAGTCTGGCCCGAGGTCGGCGCGACCGGCGATATCGAAGCGGCGCTGGTCTGGCGGCCGCCGGCCGGGATTCTGGCGGGTCTGCCCAATCTCGCGCTGATCCAGTCCTTGGGCGCCGGCATCGATCACATCTTCTCCGACCCGGACCTGCCGGCCTCGGTTCCGGTCGCGCGCCTGGTCGATGCGGAATTGACCCGCCAGATGGTCGAATACGTGGCCCTGGCGGTGCTCAGCCGCCATCGCCGGATCGATGCTTTCCGAAGCTTTCAGCGCGACGCCGAGTGGCGGGTGCTGCGCCCGGTGCCGGTGGCCGAGAGCCGGGTCGGGGTGCTCGGCCTCGGCCAGATCGGCGCCGCCGTGGCCCGGGCGCTGGTGGGGTTCGGACTCGAGGTCTCGGGCTGGAGCCGGACCGGGAAGCACATCGCCGGCGTCGAGAGCTTCCATGGCCCGAAAGGATTGGTGCCGCTGCTCGCCCGCAGCGACATTCTGGTCTGCCTGTTGCCGCTGACCCCGCGAACCGGCGGCCTGCTCGATGCCCGCCGGCTGGCCGCGCTGCCGCCGGGCGCCTACGTGATCAACGCCGCGCGCGGCGAGATGGTGGTCGAGGAGGATCTGCTTGCCGCGATCGACGCCGGGGCGGTGTCCGGGGCCTGGCTGGACGTTTTCCGCACCGAGCCCCTGCCCGCCGACCACCGCTTCTGGAGCCACCCGGCGATCACCATGACTCCCCATGTCGCCGGCCTGACCGTGCCCGAAACCGCCGCCGCCCAGGTGATCGAAAACCTCGAACGCGTCCGCCGAGGCGAGCCACCCCGCAACCGGGTCGACTTGGCCGCCGGCTACTGAGCCGTCTCAGGCGGCGTCGCGGGAGTCGGCGAGGGCGACCGCGGAGGCGTCGCCGATCAGGTCGGCGAGCTCGCTCAAATAGACCGAGCCCTTGACAGTGCGCTGAACGAGCACGTTGCGTTTGTCGCCGTCGTCCCGCTTGCGCCGGATCAGCCCGAGCTTGGCCAGCCGGTCGAGGCCACGGGTCACCGCGGGTTTGGAGATGTTGAGCCCTTTCGCCAGGCCGCGCACGGTATGCTCCGGCGGGGTCATGTAGACGGTGAGCAGCAGCGCCATCTGGCGCATGGTCAGGTCCGCCCACTCGCCGCTGACACACTGCGCGAACACGCTGTGCCAAAGCTTGAGCGCTTGTTCGGTGGTGAGTATCAACCCCATGGCCTTGGGCTTCGCGTTGTAAACTCCGGCCTCCGCTCGGGGCTCGGACCGACCCCGATCCCAACCCTCTGACTATACTATATACTGTGCGGGAGCGGGAAAACTATCCCCCATATCGCTCGGCCAGAAGCGAGAAGAGGGCGCGAACAGCCAGCGCCTCGCCGCCCCGCGGTCGCCCCGGCCGAGGCTTGGGGTTCCACCCCATGATGTCGAAATGGGCCCAGGACTTGGCTTTCTCGACAAAGGCATTCAGGTAGAGCGCGGCGCTGATGGCGCCGGCGTAGCGGCTTTCGGAGATGTTGTTGAGATCGGCGATGTCGCTGTCCAGCATGCTGCGGTATTCATGCCACAACGGCAGGCGCCAGATCGGATCGGCCACGGCGCGGCCATGGCGGAGGATGTCCGCGGCCAGATCATCGTCGTCGGTGAACAGGGCGGCGATGTCGGTGCCGAGCGCGACCCGCGCCGCGCCGGTCAGGGTGGCGATGTCGATCAGCAGCTCGGGACT
>CAJWQN010000352.1 GCA_913045505.1 uncultured Rhodospirillaceae bacterium
GCTGGCATTGGCCGCCGGCGCCGGTCGGCTGGGATTGACGGCGGCCCAGGGTCATGACCTGCTCGGCGAAACCACCAACGATGCCTATCTCAACGCCGATGCCTATTGGGCCAACGTCCCGGCCAAGGTGTGGGACTACAAGCTGGGTGGCTATCAGGTGATCAAGAAGTGGCTGAGCTATCGCGAACAGGCAGTTCTCGACCGGCCGCTCGGTCTGGACGAGGTTCGCGCGGTCACCGACATGATCCGCCGCATCGCCGCGATCCTATTGCGGGCGCCGGCCCTCGACGCCAACTACGAGGCCGTCCGCGCGGGTGCCCGCGCCAGCCCCGCGATTCAGACCCAGCGGGCCGGCTGACAGCCCCGGTCCCGGCTCCGCGCGTCGTCGGGAGCCCGACGCCGGGGGTTTCGATGACGAACACCTCGCCCTCGGCCATCTCGGCGCGGTCGCGACGCTCAGACCGGCAGCGGCGCCACGCCGAACAGGATTTCGTGGACGCCGATCAGCACGACGATCACGACCACGGCAATGACCAGCCGCGGCCAACCGATGTCGGCAAGGCGCATCTTGGCGCGCCCCGACAGGATCGCCGCCAAGGGCAGAGACGAGGTCGCCTTCGCGTAAGCCTCCCAGTCGGCTCCGAGCCGGACCTTGGCCTTGCGGTCCTGGGAGACGCTTCCCCCCAGTGCCAGCAACAGGATGCCGCCGAACAGCAGGGCCGAGGCGGCATCGCCGTTGACCACCAGATGTCCCACCGCCCACAACGCGATTCCCCAATTCATCGGGTGCCGGGTGACCGCGTGGATGCCCGATCCGGCCCCATCCGGCTTGCGCGTCATCGCGCCCGGCACGAGAAGAAGAAGACCGGCCGCCGACAGCACCAGTGTTATCCAGCCCAGAGCGGCGGCCTCGGGCCAGAGCGGCATGTAGGGCGCGTTGGCGTAGGCCAGCACCACCCAGGCCAAGGTGGCGAGCGCGTAGACGCCGAACAGCGCCTTGAACGCCCGTTCCCCGATCAATTTCACGATTCGAGCCCGAACCGGCGTGCCGGAAACGACGAAATGGCCGCCGACGAACGCCGCCACCGCCCAGAACAGCACCCAAAGCGACATGACGTCCTACCCCCCCGGAATCTCTTTTCCAATCCGTCCGTTGGCCACGGATGACTGGCCGACGGTCAGTCCGCATACTAGATCACTTTTGTCCGCGCGACATCCATGGCCAATGCTCGGTGCTCCCGCGGTCCGGAGCGCCGATGGTGAGCGGCCCGCCGACCGCGCTCAAGACCGCGGCCTGGAACCGCATCGCTCGGCGTTAACCGGCCACCGTTCGCGGCGCCGGCGCGGCCTCGGCCAGGGCCCACTCCAGTTCGGGTTTGGACCGGGCCAGGCCGCGGCGGAGAAAACTCGCCCGCATGTCGATTCCGTTGCCGGGATGGGCGGTCATGCGCTCGGGCGGTGTCGGATTCGCGACCTCGGGCCAGACCCCCGGCCGCGGGCCCGCGCCCTCGGCCACGATGTCGAGCGGATCATCGTCCTCGATCGCGGGCGCGTCGATCAGCTCCATGCAGTCCCAACTCGCCTCCAGCGGAATGTTGTTGGGATCGAAGAAGTAGATCGACCACATCACGCCGTGATCGACCGCGTCCGAGACCTCGAATCCCGCCGCCTCGAGCTTGTCCTTGAGCCCGAACAGGGCTTCGCGCGAGTCCACGGTCAACGACACGTGATCGAAGCCGATCGGCCGGGCGGTCGGCGAGCCGTGGAACTTGTCATAGGCCATCGGTTGGGCGATGTCGTATTCGAAAAACGCGATCGCGCCATCGCCGCAGCGGAAGAAATAATGGCGATAGCCGTGATGGCCGATGCCGGCCATCAGGTCCATCTCCAGCAGATCGCGATAGAACCGGATCGTCTTCTCCATGTCGGGGGTGATGAAAGCGAGGTGGTTGAGACCCTTGAGAATCATCGCACTCTCCCGTGACTGGGTTGGCATTTTGGTCCCAAGGATAGCGGCCCGATGTCCGGCGGCAAAGGGAAACCGCGTCCGAGGATCGCGCGATGATATTGGGTGGCAAGATCCGGTCGCGACCGATCGCCGACCGTTCAGGGAACAAGGCCGTCAGGTTTCGAAATCGATGGTGATGCCGCTGGTTTCGTCGATGCCGAGGAGGGCGTCGGCGGTGCCGGCGGCGCCGACATGGACGTATTGGGAAATGCCGTCCTCGGCGCCGGCGAAATGCCAGCCTTCGGCGACCGGGTCGGGGCCGCCGGCTTCGGCGTCGGCGAGGATGGTGTCGAGGATATCCTGAAGGCTCTCGCCGGTCTCGCTCAGATCGCCTTCGAGGACGCCGTCGAT
>CAJWQN010000353.1 GCA_913045505.1 uncultured Rhodospirillaceae bacterium
GCTATCAGACACCCCATGAGGTCCTCATGAATGCCCCCCGTGGTGCACTTCCGACCTGAATCTGCCAACTGTGCATGAAATTAAGTGTACTGTCCCCGTAATAGCTGCCTGTCCCCGTAATAGCTGCTGTCCCCGTAATAGCTGGCTGTCCCCGTAATAGCTGGGTCCCCGTAATAGCTGGGTCCCCGTAATAGCTGGGTCCCCGTAATAACTGGCCCCGTAATAAGTCTGTTCAAAAAGGGAAAAGCTCGTTGGTTCGGTGCATTTGGCTGCTGCCGTGTGGCTCGGATTCGGGCATTCGGGCGCCACTACTTGCCGCTGGCGCCCTGGCCGGGTTCGGGGGCGTTGACCAGGCAGGCCATGTTGCCGAAGGGGTGTTTGTTGTCGTGCATCAGCTGGTGGGCGTGGCCGATTTCGTCGAAGCCGTAGGTGCCCGACAGGCAGGGGTCGATGGCCTTGTCGATGATCATTTGGTTGACCTTGGCCGCCTGCTCGTCGTTGGACAGGTGGCTGCCCTGGAAGCGCTTCTGCATCATCCAGTGATAGCGCAGGTCCATGGTCACGTCGTAGCCGGAGGTGCCGGCGCAGATCACCACCATGCCGCCGGTATCGCAGACGAAATCCGAGGTCGGCAGGGTCGCCTCGCCGGGATGCTCGAACACGATGCGCGGGCTCTTGCGTTCGCCGACACAGTCCCAGATCGCCTTGCCGAAGGCGCGCGCGCCCTTGCTCCAGTCGCGCCATTCCTTGCTCGCCGTGCTCGGCATCGGCCCCCAATGGTCGAAATCGTTGCGGTTGATGGCGCCGACCGCGCCGTGGTCGAGGCAGTACTGGCGCTTGTCCTCGTCGGAGATCACCGCGACCGGCTTGGCGCCCTTGGCGGCGGCGATTTGCAGCGCCATGCTGCCAAGGCCGCCGGCGGCCCCCCAGACCAGCACCACGTCCCCCGCTTCCACACAATGGGGCGGCCAGCCCATCAGCATCCGATAGGCGGTCGAGGCGCACAGCATGTAGCAGGCGGCTTGCTCCCAAGTCAGATGCCCGGGCTTTTGCTGGCATTGATGAGACTGGGCGCGGGCGAACTGGCAATAGCTTCCGTAATTGGTCTGATAGCCCCAGATCCGGGTCGAAGGCGCCAGCATCGGATCCTTGCCCGAGAGCACCCATGGATCCTCGGGTTCCCACCAGCCGCTATGGACGACCACCTCGTCGCCGATCGCGACATCGGTCACGTCGGTCCCGACCGCCCAGACAATGCCCGAGCAGTCGCTACCGCCGGCGTGAAAGTCCTCGGGCTCGCCCTTTTTCTGGCGGTCGGCGATCACATCGACCGGAAATCCCAGCGCCGCCCAGACGTTGTTGTAATTGATGCCGGTGGCCATGACGTAGATCAGCACGTCCCTGGGTCCGATGTCCGGAGTCGGAATCACCTCTCGTCGCCAGGCGTCCTTGGGCGCGCCGAATCGATCCTGGCGAACGACGAAAGCATGCATGTTGCGCGGTATGTCGCCGAGCGACGGCCGCGCGCCGAGATCGCAGAGGTCCATGTTTCCTCCCAATTTCAACCGGATGATCAGGCCTTATCGGCGATGGGGGCCGGAGTAGAATGCGCTCACGCCGCGCGCCCGCCACAAGCCAGTCGCGCGGCATTATTGGCCAAAACGATGGACGAATAAATGATCGTCAACCGGTCGTCCGGGGCCGCGAGGCGGCCGGTCATTCCGGGTCCTGGTCCGGACCGGCCGTCTCGTCTTCGAGATCCTCTTGATCGGATCCCTCGCCATCACGGGCCTTGGCGCGATCGGCCTTCGCCTTCGCCTTCTCGGCCTTCTTGGCGCTCTTGATGCGCTGTCGTTCCAGGCGTTCGAATTTGTAGTTGGGCTTGCGGGGCATTTCCTGTCCTATCCTTCCTGGCGGGCCGTCGATCGGTCCCACCGTGCAATTGGCCGTTCGTTCGCGCCGCCGAGCCGACGCTCACTCATGGGCCTGTCGGAGCATCGCGACGCAACCTCTCAGGGCGTCCCGTTCGGCCGCGTCGAAGGCCGCCGCTTCCGATTGGGCGCGACCGCGATCGGCCGGTCCGGTCCCGGCACCAACGCGAAAGGCGACACCATCGGCGCTGCCCTGCAGCTGAATTCCGGCGCCGGGCCGGATTCGCGCCCGCCCGGGCGCGGTCTTGGTCACCGCCGTCTCGCCGTTCCCGATCAGGAGCTTGCACACGACCACGACCTCGTTGCCGTCGCGCCGCCGCTCGGTGATCTCATGGCGCCAGCCGCGCCCGTAGCGGTCGTTCAAGACCCGGCGGGGATCGGACGCCGCCGGGGGCCGAGCGTCCGATGGCGGTTTGGCCG
>CAJWQN010000354.1 GCA_913045505.1 uncultured Rhodospirillaceae bacterium
TCCCCTCGCGGGAGAGGGAGGGGCCCGCCGCGAAGCGGTGGGAGGGTGAGGGGGCTACCCCACCCTGCGATCCAAGAAATCCAACAACGCTGCGGCGCATTCGAGCGCGTGCGAGCAGGCGATGCCGTGCCGGGCCCGGGGCAGCACCTGCATCTCGGAGCCTTCGATCAGGCCATGGATTTCCGCCGCCATCTCGACGGGGAGGAACGGGCTCGAATCCGGGTGCAGGATCAGCACCGGGGTCTTTATCTTCGCCAAGTCGGCGGCGAGGTTCTGCTGCATCAGCATCCCGGCCATGCCGAGCACCGAATCGACCGAGCATTCGGACTGCACCCGGTGGAACCAGTCCCAGGTCTCCTCTGGGATGGCGCCGGGGAAGAACCGGCGCTCCATCAGGTCGTCGGACCAGGCCTGCATGCTGTGCTCGGCGATGAAGTCGCGCCAGGTCGCGACGTGGCGAATGTCGCCGCCGCGATGCCCGGCCGAGAGCGCGGTGGCGCTGAGCAGGCGATCCGGGTGGTGAATCGCGGTATGGTAGGCCGCGGTGCCACCGGTCGACTCGCCGACCATGTGGAACCGCTCGGCGCCGAGCGCATCGGCGACCGCGAGCGCGTCGGCCACCAAACCTTCCATGGTCCACTCGAAATCCGGCCCCGGCACGCTCGACTTGCCGTAGCCGCGGACGTCGAGCCGCACCACCCGGTATTCGGCCGCCAGCGCCGGCATCCACTCGACCCAGATGTCCCGGTCGATGGCCACGCCATGGTGGAACAGGACGGTTTCCGGCGCCTCGATCCAGGGCGGGGTCAGGTCGCAGAGGGCGTAGTGGATTTCGCCGCCGGCATGTTCGATCGATGGCATGGTGTGCTCTCTTGTCAGCACCGCATCGTCTCGCGATGCACGATATAGAGGCCGGAAGCCACGACCAAGGCGCCGCCGGTGATAATCCAGAGATCGGGAATATCGCCCCAGATGACGAAGCCGAAGATCACCGCCCAGATCAGGCCCGAGTACTTGAACGGCGAGACCAGCGCCGCCTCCGCCGCGCGGTAGGCCTCGACCATCAAATAGTGGGCGCTACCGACCAGGGTTCCGGCGATTGCCATTAGGCCGAGGTCGCCCCAGGCGAGCGGCCGCCAGACGAACGGCGCCACCATCGCGGTCACGACGACGACCGTGAGGCTCGACCAGAACATGATCGAATTGGTGCTCTCGGTGACGCTGAGCTTGCGCGATAGGATGTCCCGGACGGCGCTGAACGCCGCCGCCGCGAGCGGAATCAACGCCAAGACCTGAATCGCGTCCGGCGTCGGCCGCAGCATGACCAGCATGCCGGTAAAACCGACGGGGACTGCGGCCCAACGCCGCCAGCCGACCCGCTCGGCCAACAGGGGTGCTGCCAAGGCGGTGATAAAGAGCGGGCTCGCGAACAACATCGCCTCGGCATCGGCGAGCGGCAGCAGGATCATGCTGATGGCGATCAGCATCGTCGTCATGACATAGCACCCGGCGCGGATCGCCTGCCCGCCGGCGTTCCGGACCTTGAGGGTCGGAATACCGCCGCGGCGCCACACGATAAGGCAAACTATCAACAGGACGAAAATGCTGCGGATCGAGATGATCTGCCACGCCGAATAATCGCCGCCGAGCCATTTGGTGAAGGCGTCGCTGGTGATCAGCAGGAACATCGCCAGCACCATGAAGGCAATGCCCTTCAGGGGCGCGTCGGATGTCGCGGTGGTGGCGCTCATGGGATTCCTTGGCGGTGTCGGGGTGGTTGGCGGGAGCCATTCGTCTAACACATCCCCGCCGCCGCCCGCCAGCGGGCTTGCCGCAATGGACTTGCGATAGGCCACCCCGGCGGGTGTATGCTTCGATCAAACGACGAGCAGGCGGCCCGGCCCGGCCGGGACGCGTTGGGGAGAATGTCATGACCGGTAATCTCGAGAAGTATCAACTGAACATCGGCGGCGAATGGGTCGATCCCAACTCCGGCGAGTGGTTCGAGTCCTACAATCCCTTCCTCGGCAAGCCGTGGGCCCTGTTCCCGCGCGGCGACGAGACCGACGCCACGCGCGCCGTCGACGCCGCCTACAAGGCCTTCACCGAGGGCGAATGGCCGGCGATGAGCCCGACCGCGCGCGGCGCCTTGCTGCGCCGGCTCGGCGACGTCTACGCGGCGCACGCCCAGGAGATGGGCGAGATCGAGGTCGCCGACAACGGCAAGCTGATCGCCGAGATGGCGGTCCAGAACGCCTATGTGCCGCAGTGGTACTATTACTTCGGCGGGCTCGCCGACAAGATCGAGGGCGCGGTGACCCCGATC
>CAJWQN010000355.1 GCA_913045505.1 uncultured Rhodospirillaceae bacterium
CGGCATTCGGAATCCCGTCGATAGACCGAGAGGCGACCGCCAAGCGCGGGGCCGTGCAAAGCAAAATTGAGTGCGCCGAGCAACATGAACACGATCAGCACGATTTCGATGGCGGGTCGCCGAAACGCATCCATGGGGGCGGCGTGGGTCGAAAAACCACCGGTCGAGATGGTGCTCATGGCATGGCACACGGCATCCAACGGCGGCATTCCGGCGATCAATAGCGCCACCAGGCAGAGCCCGGTCAGCATGCCATAGGCAAAGGACAAGGTTCGCGCGGCTTGGCGCAAGCCCGGCCGCAACGCCTGGCCGACCCGCTGAGCGGAATCGCCCTGGCGTACCTGAACGCCGCCCAGGCCCAGATAGGGCAGCACCGCGACCGCAAGAACGATGGTGGCGAGGCCGCCCAGCCATTGCAGCATGGCACGCCAGATCAACAGGCTCCGGTCAAGCGTCGCGGGGTCCCGGAACACGGTCAGGCCGGTGGTGGTCAGACCGGACAAGGTTTCAAAATAGCCGTCGGCATAGCTGTTTGCCGGGCCGCCAAGCACGAACGGGAGCGCTCCGAACGCGGCCAGGACCACCCAGACCAAGGCCGACAGCAGGATGATTTCGCGCCGCCCCACGGCCGCGCTCCGGCCCTGGGTGGCGATGACAAGAACCACGCCGACGAACAGCGCCGCCGCCGCCCCGCCCACGAATCCGACCGCGCTTCGCGACTCGTCCGCGGCCACGGCCAGCACGATCGGCACCATCATCGCGGCGCCGAAACCAGCCACCAACCAGCCGAGGACGCGCGCCACCGCGGCATAGGACATGTTCGCCAGCCTTTCACCGGGGCCGTTTCGGGCCACCCCTGGCCGTCAGAATCGGGCCACCCCTGGCCGTCAGAAGAAGCCGAGCGCCACCGAAAACAGCTTCTCGACTTTCTTGACCGCATCATGGGGGGCGAAGACGATGACCAGGTCGTTCTTCTCGATCACCGTGTCGCCGCGCGGGATGATGACCTGCTCGCCGCGGACCAAGGCTCCGACCAGGACTCCCTTCGGCATCCGCGCCTCGCGGAGCGGCACGCCCACCACCGACGCCGTCTCCATGGCCTCGGCCTCGATCAGCTCGGCTTCGCCGCCGCGCAGCGCGTAGACCGAGCGAATGCGGCCGCGCCTGACGTGCTCCAAAATTCGTGACACCGTGATCTCCCGCGGACTCACCGCCGCGTCGATGCCGAGTGGCGAGATCAGCGGCGCATAGGTGGTCGCGTTGACCAGGGTCACCGCGCGGCGGCAACCATGGCGCTTGGCCAGGACCGAAACAAGGATGTTGGCTTGGTCGTCGTCGGTGACCACGACCACGGTCTCGGCCGTGCTGATGTTGGCCTCTTCGAGAATTTCCGTATCGAGCGCGTCGCCGTTGAGCACGATGGTCCGATCCAGCCGATCGGCCACATACTCGGCGCGCCGCTTTTCGAATTCGATCAGTTTGATGTTGATTCCCGATTCCGCCTTTTCGAGCTGGGCCGCGAGTTGAAACCCGATATTGCCGCCGCCCACGATGACCAGCCGCCGGGCTTCCTTTTCCTCATGTCCGAACAGGTTCATCGCTCGGCCCAGATGACCGCTGTCGACCACGAAATAGACCTCGTCACCGATCAGGAGCTGGTCCATGCCGTGGGGGAAGATGCTTTTGTCCTCGCGCAGAATGTAAACGATGGTCACGTTCAAATCGGGAAACATCTCGGTGAGCTGGCGCAATGGCGTGTTGACGATCGGGCAGGTTTCGCCGATCCGGACCCCGACCAAGCGGACACGATTGTCGGCAAAACCGGTCATGTCGATCGCGCCCGGCGCCTCGAGCCGGCGGGCGACCGCGCTCACCACTTCCGCCTCCGGGGAAATGATCACGTCGATCGGCAGGTGGTCGCGGCTGAACAAATCGGCCCAGGCGGGCTCCAGATAGGCCAAGTGGCGGACCCGGGCGATCTTGGTCGGAACGTTGAACAGCGAATGGGCGATCTGGCACGAAACCATGTTGATTTCGTCCGATTGAGTGACCGCGATCAACATGTCGGCGTCGACGGCGCCGGATTGCTCCAGAATATCGGGATGGGACGCGAACCCGAGCACCGCCTGCACGTCGAGACCGTCGCTGACCTTGCGGATGCGCTCCTGGTCATGATCGATCACGGTCACGTCGTTGTTTTCGCCAGACAAATGCCGGGCGATGTTGAAGCCGACCTGGCCGGCGCCGCAGACGAGAACTTTCATCGGTCGCTATCGCTGGGGCGGCAATGCCGGATC
>CAJWQN010000356.1 GCA_913045505.1 uncultured Rhodospirillaceae bacterium
ACGATGGTCTCGATCGGCAGCGCCCGTGGCGCGCCCGCCTCGGGCGGCGCGCCGAGAAGCGCGTCGAGCCCCTTGCCGAGTGCGCGGTCCCTGGGCGTCATGCCGCCGGCTGGCGCTGCTCGCGCCGAAGCATCTCTCGGACCAGGTTCATATAGGCGCGGGCGCCGGCCGAGCGGATATCGTAGATCAGCACCGGCTTGCCGTGTGACGGGGCTTCCGAGACCCGGACGTTGCGCGGGATCACGGTGTCGAACACGACCTCGCCGAAATGGCCGCGGACGTCGGCGGCGACTTGTGACGAGAGGTTGTTGCGTCGGTCGAACATGGTCAGTACCACGCCCTTGATCGCGAGCCGGGGGTTGAGACCCTGGCGCACCCTCTCGACCGTACGCATGAGTTGGCTCAGGCCCTCGAGGGCGAAGAACTCGCACTGCAGGGGCACCAGCACCGCGTCGGCGGCGACCAGGGCGTTCAACGTTAGCAGGCCCAATGATGGTGGACAATCGATGAGCACGTAATCGAAGTCGGGCCGGGCCGCCGCCAGGCCCTCGCGCAGGCGATGGGCGCGGTCGTCGCCGCCGACCAATTCCAACTCGGCCCCGGTCAGGTCGATCTCGGAGGGGACCAGTTCCAATCCCGGGACCGCGGTCTCGACGATCGCTTCCCCGACCGTGGCCGCGCCCATCAACACATCGTAACTGGTCAGCCCGCGATCGGCCGCATAGACCCCGAGGCCGGTGCTGGCATTGCCCTGGGGGTCCAGATCGATCAGCAGTACCCGCTTGGCCAGGGCGGCCAGGGCGGTCGCCAAGTTGATCGCGGTGGTGGTCTTGCCGACGCCGCCCTTCTGGTTGGCGACCGCGATGGTTTGAGGCCAGATCTGGGGACCGTGGTCAACTGCGGTGGGCGCGTCCAAGGTCCCTGATCTCCAGAATAACGCCCGCTGCGTCCGAAACGCTGGCGAGACGATCGAGAGCCATTGTCCAGTCTTTGGCGGCCGCGGTCAATTCCGCGTCGACGCCCGCGCCCTTGAGCAGGAGCGCGCGGCCCCCGGGCGCGAGATGGCGGCTGATATGACCCAGGAGGCGGCCCAGCGGCGCGCAGGCGCGGGCGGTGACCACGGCCGCGGCGCGCGGCGCGATCTTCTCGATCCGGCCATGGGTGACGGTGAGCTCGGTGCCGGTGGCGCGCGCGGCTTCGGCCAGGAACACGGATTTGCGGGCGTTGCTTTCGATCAGTTCGACCCCCCTCGCCCCCATGATCGCCAGCACCAGGCCCGGGAATCCGGCGCCGCTGCCCAAATCGACCAGGCCGGTCGCGGTCTTCGGGACCAGCGCCAGCAGTTGCGCCGAATCCAGCAGGTGGCGGCGCCAAGGGTCGTCGAGGCCGCGCCGCCCGACCAGATTGATCGATCGTTGCCAGCGCTCCAACAGGGCCAGGTAGGTTTCCAGCCGATCCAATGTTTCACGTGAAACATTGGTCGCCGCCTGGAAACCGGCCGCGCTCAACGGCGTCATGGGGCCGCCACCGGGCCGGGTCAGGCTTCGGGACCTCGGTCGACGCAGCGGACGTGATAGAGCAGCGTGCTCAACGCCGCCGGCGTGACCCCGGATATCCGAGCCGCCGCCGCCAGGCTGGCCGGGCGCGCGGCTCCCAGCTTCTCGCGGACCTCGTTCGACAGGCCGCCGATGGCGCCATAATCCAGTGTCTCTGGCAGGGTCAGGCCGGCCTCGCGGCGATAGGCCGCGATGTCGGCGTCCTGGCGTTCGAGATAGCTGGCATAGCGCGATTCAATCTCGATCTGCTCGGCCACGGCCGGCGCGAGGCGACCGAGTTCGGGCCAGATGCCCTCGAGCCGGGTCAGATCGATATCGGCATAGGCCAGCAGGGATGCCGCGGTCCGCGCCACGCCGTCGAGCCGCACCGGGAGGCCGAGACGCCGGGCCGCGCTGGGCGTGAGCGTCAGCCTCCGCACCAGGGCCCGGGCCGATTCCAGTGCCCCGGTCTTGGCCGCAAAGGCCCGGGCTCGGGCGGCGCCAACGCACCCCAATGCGATGCCGCAACCGGTCAGCCGCAAATCCGCGTTGTCCGGGCGAAGCTGTAACCTGTACTCGGCACGTGAAGTGAACATTCGGTAGGGCTCCGACGCGCCGCGGGTGACCAGGTCGTCGATCAAGACCCCGATCAGGGCCTCGGCGCGGTCGAACACCACCGGCGCGGCTCCGGACGCGGCGCGGGCGGCGTTGATCCCGGCGACCACGCCCTGGGCCGCCGCTTCCTCGTATCCGG
>CAJWQN010000357.1 GCA_913045505.1 uncultured Rhodospirillaceae bacterium
CGACATCCGGCGGACGCCCGGTATCGCCATCACCTGCTCGGTGATCCGGGTGCCGATACGGATGGTCTCGTCGAGCGCGGTGCCGGGTACGCTGGAGGTGTGGATCATGTAATGGCCTTCGCGCAATTCCGGCAGAAACCCGCCACCGAGTTGCGGCAGGATCGACAGGCCGGCGCCGAGCAGGATCGCGACCAGCCCGATCGCCAGCCGGGCGTGCCGGCAGATGATTCGCAACAGCCCGCCATAGGCCGGCCTGAGACCGCGGATCAGCGGCGGGTCCGCGCTCTTGAGATTGGGGCTGGCGAGCAGCAGCGCGCAGAGGGCGGGCGTCACCGTGAGCGCCACGACCAGAGAGGCCAGAATGGCGAGAATATAGGCGATGCCCAGCGGCTCGAACATCCGCCCGGCGACTCCGCTCAGGGTGAGCAGCGGCACGAACACCAGGGCGACGATGAAGCTCGCGTAGACCACCGAGCCGCGAACTTCCATCGACGCGGCGTGGACGATCCCGCCGAGAGACTCCGCCAGGTCCCGGCGACGGCTTTCGCGCAGGCGGCGATAGATGTTTTCGGTGTCGATGATCGCGTCGTCGACGACTTCACCCAGAGCAATTGCGAGCCCGCCGAGGACCATGATGTTGATGCTTTGGCCGGCCTCGACCAGAACCAGGGCGGCGGCGATCAACGACAACGGGATCGCGGTCGCCGAGATAAAGGCGCCGCGCAGGTTGAACAGGAACAGAAACAGGATCAGGACCACCAGTCCGCCGCCGACGATGAGGTGGTTGGTGATGTTGGCGAGCGAACGCTCGATGTAATTGGCCGGGCGAAACAGGTCGGGGACCAGAGTGACGCCTTGGTCGCGAAAGATGGTGCCGAGTTCGCGGAGCGCGGCCTCGATCGCATCGGTCACGGCCAGGGTGTCGGCGCCGAGCTGGCCGATGACCATGATCACCACGCCGGGCGCGCCCATCACGGTCGCCTTGCCGATCGGAGGCGCGGCGTCGATCGTGACCGTCGCGATGTCACCGAGGGTTAGCGTCTCGGCGCCCGGCGGCGACAGGGTCACTTGGGCAAGCGCGGCCGCGGTGTCTGGCTGGCCGCTGGTCCGGAGCACGATCTGCTGGTTCGGATTGTGCAAAAAGCCGGCACCCCGAATGCCGGTGGCCCGTTCCGCGCTTTCGACCACGTCCTGGAGCGAGAGGCCGTAGCGCGTCAAGCGTTCGGGTACGACTTGAATTTGAAGCTGGGCCACGTCGCCGCCGAACACGTTTACGTCGGCGACGCCGGGGGCGCTCATCAGGCGCGGCGTGACGCTGGTCTCGACCAGCGTACGAAGCTCCATGAGGCTGAGCGCCTCCGAGGTCAGGCCGATGGTCATGACCGTGCTCGATGACGAGGTCAGCGGGACCATCATCGGCGGCCCCAACCCCTCGGGAAGGAGCGCGGCCAGATTTCCGAGCTTCTCGGCGATGAGCTGGCGGTCGCGAAACAGATCCGTCGATTCCTCGAAGGTCAGAATGACGACCGAGAGTCCCTGGATCGATTGCGAGCGAATTGCCAGCAGATCGACCAGGCCGCCCAGCGCATGCTCGATCGGTTTGGTGATCAACAGTTCGGTCTGCTCGGCCGACAGACCCGGTGCCTCGGTCTGAATGATCACCAGCTTGGGCGAGAACTCGGGGAAAATATCCAGGCTGGTGTCGAGCAGTTTCCAGGCCCCGTAAGCGGTCATCAGGCCGGCCAGGGCCACCACCACGCCGGCATGGCGGATCGACAGCCGGACGATCGCGGACAGCATGGCGCTAGCCCCCGGGGCCTGGTTCAGTCATCGTCCTCGTCGCGAATCTGCCAGCGAAATTCCTCGGCGAACAGCATCTGAGCGCCGGCCACGACCAGGGTCTCGCCGGGCCGGAGCCCATCGGCGACGAACCATCCGCCCTCGGTCTCGGCGTCGGTCGGAATTCCCCGGCGGACGAACTGATCCTCGGCGATCCGGACATAGACCCAGGCCCGGCCGAGCGACCAGATCACCGCCGACGCCGGCACGAAGGCACCTTGGTCCGCGATCGCCGCCCGATCGATCCAGGCGTCCAGGCGCATCCCGGCGCGCAAGCCCGAGCCGTCGGTCCGAAAATAGTGGGTTTCACCATGGCGGGCGGGCGCGACCGCCGTTGCCGGCGAGACGTATTCGGCCTCGCGCGGCGCGCCCGCGTCACCGACCCGCGCCACCCGAATCCGGCCGGTCTCGGCGGGCAGGGCTTCTCCG
>CAJWQN010000358.1 GCA_913045505.1 uncultured Rhodospirillaceae bacterium
ATCGCGGCGGGGTGCTGTGGTTCACCGGGTTGTCGGGGTCCGGCAAATCAACCCTGGCCCAAGCCACCGAGCACGCCCTGTTCCAGCGCGGCTATCAGGCTTACGTGTTGGACGGCGACAATGTCCGCGGCGGCCTGAACGCCAATCTCGGCTTCTCGCCGGAAGATCGGGCCGAGAACATCCGTCGGGTCGGCGAGGCCGCGGCACTGTTCGCCGATGCCGGCATCATCGTCCTGACCGCGTTCATTTCACCCTACCGCGCCGACCGCGAGCGGGCGCGCGATGCCTCGGATCGGGTGGTCTCGAAGGAGACCTTTCGCGAGGTCCATATCAAGGCCGACCTCGCGGTCTGCGAATCCCGTGACCCAAAGGGCCTGTACGTGCGCGCGCGGAAAGGCGAAATCCCGGACTTCACCGGCATTTCGGCGCCCTATGAGGCGCCGGAAGAGGCGGATTTGGTGATCGACACCTCGGACCAGACCGTCGAGACCTGTGTCGATCAGATCGTTTCCTATATCGACGAGAGCTTCTCCTACACCCAATGAGCCCGGGCCGGCGCAACCCCGAAACATTGATCGAGGATGCCTGCGCCATCGCGCGTTCGGCCGCGGCCACGATCATGGCGATTCACGAGCGCGGCGCGAAGATGCGGACCAAAAGCGATCGCTCGCCGGTGACCGACGCCGACGAGGCCGCCAACGCTCTGATCGTGGCGCGGCTCGAGGCGCTGACCCCGGAGATTCCGGTCATCGCCGAAGAAAGCGTCGCGCACGGCTATGTTCCCCCGATCGAGGGCGGTGACTTCTGGCTGGTCGATCCCCTCGACGGAACCAAGGAATTCCTCAGCGAAAGCAACGAATTCACCGTCAATATCGCGTTGATCGAAGACCGGCGCCCGGTGCTCGGCGTGGTTCAGCTTCCCGCTCTCGATCAGCTATATTTCGGCGCGGTCGGGCTCGGGGCCAGCGCGCGGATCGGCGAGGCGCCCGCGCGGGCGATCGGTGTCCGGGCCCAGCCCGCCGATGGCGCGACCGTGGTCGCCAGCCGGTCGCATTTCTCGGCCGCGACCGAGGAATGGCTGAGCGACGTCGCGGTGACCTCGATCCGCCATGCCGGCTCGTCCCTGAAGTTCTGCGTGATCGCCGCCGGCGAGGCCGATCTCTATCCGCGCCTGGGCCGGACAATGGAGTGGGACACGGCCGCCGGCCACGCGGTTTTGGCCGCCGCCGGCGGTCAGGTTCGCGACCTGGACGGAACCGAATTGCTGTACGGCAAACCCGGTTTCGAGAATCCGCATTTCGTGGCCCGTGGCGGCTCCTAGGGGTCGGCCCGGCGGCGCGTCTACAGCGCCTCGATATCGATCGACGACACCGTGACCCGAACGTCGCGACCGAGCAGTCTGAGCAGAATCACGACTCGTTCGGAATCGGTCTTGGCCTCGAACAGCCCTTCCAAATCGCGCATCGGACCGGCGGCGACCCGGATCGTATCGCCGGCCTTGAACGAGAGCGCGCGATGGATGGTGAACAGGCCGGCAGCGTCGGCGCGCTCCTTGAGCTCCTCGACCACGCCTTCGGGCGCCGGCAGCGGGCCGTCGGCGGTGCCGATCAGGCCCGCGACTCCGTATGTCGACAGGATCGCGCGCCAGCGCTCCGCCGTAATATCGACCGCGACGAACAGGTAGCGCGGGAACAACGGCCTGGTGACGGTTTCGGCGCGCCCGGCATGGCGACGGTTTTTCTGGTACTGGGGCAGCCACGCCTCGAAGCCCTGGCGACTCAGATTGTCCAAAGCCTGCTGCTCGCGGTGGGCCTTGGTGTGAACGGCGAACCAGCGCTTCAAGACGGCCCCCGGCCGTGGGAGTGTTCCAGTTCGGTCACGCGACCGCCAGCAGGTCGATGAGACGGAAATGGCCCTTGATCAGATACCACAGAATGGCCGTGTACTCCCGTACCGCCGCGCTGCTCGCCGCCAGTGCGTTGGCGCTGGGCACGAAATCGGCGACTCCGCCCAGGGGCCGGGGCCGCGCGACGGGCGCGGCGGGCGCGATCACGACGCCCAATCCGGCGCCGCGGAGGCTTGCCGCCATCCGCGCGACGTGAATCGGCGAGGTCACGAGAACCACCCGTTCGCCGCCAAGCCCGCTCATGATCCTCGCGACCGCGGCGGCGGTCTCGGCGGTGTTCCTGGCCGTGCCTTCGACGATCCCCTCGGCGCCACCCAAT
>CAJWQN010000359.1 GCA_913045505.1 uncultured Rhodospirillaceae bacterium
TTACGGTGACGCCGCCCGCCGTGAACTGGCGGGCCTCAAGATCGATTTTGATTCCTTCGGATCCAACCACCGCGGGCAAACCCAGGGCCCGGGCGACGATGGCGGCGTGGCTGGTGGCCCCGCCGCGGGCGGTCAGGATGGCCTGGGCGACGGCCATGCCGTGGAAATCGTCGGGAGAAGTCTCGGGTCGGACCAGGATCACCTCTTCGTCGTTGCGTCCGCGGCGATCGGCCTCGTCGGCGTCGAAGATGGCTATTCCGATGGCCGCACCGGGCGAGGCGTTCAGCCCGGTGGCGATTGGCGATATCTCGGTGTTCGGGTCGACCTGCGGGTGCAGGTGGGCGTCGACCTGCTCGGGCTCGACGCGCTGGAGGGCGGTGAGCTGGTCGATAAGACCCTCGTCGACCATGTCGATGGCGATCTTGACCGCGGCGCGCGGGCTGCGCTTTCCGGCCCGGGTCTGGAGCATCCAGAGGGTGTCCTCTTCGATCGTGAACTCGAGGTCCTGCATTTCACGGAAGTGCAATTCGAGCTTCTCGGCGTACTCCAGGAACTGCTGGTAGATGGCGGGCATGGTCTCCTTCAGGGTGCCAATCTTCTCGGGGGTACGGACACCGGCGACGACATCTTCGCCCTGGGCGTTGAGCAGGTATTCGCCGTACAGAACCTTCTCGCCGGTGACCGAGTCGCGGGAGAAGGCCACACCGGTGCCGGAGGTCTCGCCCATGTTGCCGAAGACCATCGCCTGCACATTGACCGCGGTGCCCCAGTCGTGCCCGAGGCTGTGGAAGTTGCGGTAGTCGACGGCGCGCTGCCCGAACCACGAACCGAACACGGCGCGGATGGCGCCGTCGAGCTGCTCCCGCGGCTCTTCGGGGAAGTCGTGGCCGGTCTTGTCTTTGATCAGCGCCTTGAACTCGTCGACCATGACCTTCCAGTCGTCGGCTGAGAAGTCCGGGTCGTCTTTCTTGCCCAGCCGCGCCTTGTTGGCAGTGATGATGTTTTCAAATTCCTCGCTCTCGAGCCCGAGAACGATCGATCCGTAGCCCTGCACGAATCGGCGGTAGGAGTCCCAGCCGAAACGCTCGCCGTCCTCGCCGGATCGAGAGATGACGCCCTGCAGGGTGGTGGCGTTAAGGCCGAGGTTTAGCACGGTGTCCATCATGCCCGGCATCGACGCGCGGGCGCCCGAACGGACCGATACGAGCAACGGATTCTGGGCGTCGCCGAACTTTGCGCCCTTTTCAGCCTCGACGGCTGCCAGGGATTCTTGCACCTGGGCGGCCACGCTCGGGGCGAATTCGCCCTGGCGTTTGGCGAGGGCCGCCTGGATCCGGTCGGCGAGATCCCGCGGAAAATCCCCGGTGGTGTCTTTGCCCAGCTCAGCGGTGAGTTCAGCGGCCAGCTCGTCGGGCAGATTGCCCGGAGTGCGAAAGTATTCGAGACAGGCCTCGGTGGTGATGGTGAAGCCGGGCGGGACCGGCAAGCCCAGTTCGACCATTTCGGCCGATCCAGCGCCTTTACCGCCCAAGAGATTGCGCATGGATTCGGAGCCTTCCGAAAACATGTAGACCCATTTGTTCTCGTTAGTCATGAGCGGGGATATTTCTTTCGAGCTGGCCGCGGCTATTCGTCGACGGGGCGACAGACTGATTCTGTGGATGGGCGCGACGCGAATGCAACACAGTGTAAGGTCCCTCGGCTTCGCGGTCTTGTTGAAACCGCAACATCTTCCCCGCGCGGATCGATCATCTAAGATGCCGGTCGCGAGATCATGAAAAACCGACCAATCATTTCGGCCGTCGCCGGGCACTTTGTCTTGGACTACACCGGGCAAATTCCGACGATGATGTATCCGATCCTCCTTCTTTCGCTGGGTCTGACGTATACGCAGGTCGGCATCGCGGCGGCTGTGTACGTGGCCGGGAGCGGGATTGGGCAGCCAATCTTCGGGTACGTGGGCGACCGGCTCGGCTCGCGCTATCTGCTGGCTATGGGAATTGTGGTCCACGGAATTGCGATCGGGCTGCTGGCAAAGGTGTGGAGTTTCCCGTCGTTGCTGCTGTTCCTGGCGCTGGCGGCGCTGGGGTCGGCCATGTTTCATCCGCTAGCGGCGGGGCTGGTGAGTCGCTCGGCGGCCCGTCGAAAAGGGATGGCGATGGGGTCGTTCTTTATCGGCGGCAACGCCGGGTTCGCGCTGAGCCCGATCGTATCGGCGGTAG
>CAJWQN010000360.1 GCA_913045505.1 uncultured Rhodospirillaceae bacterium
CCGCCGCCCGTACAGCATGTCAGCATCGTGCGCGGCGCCGCCAGCGAAGCCTTGATATTCACCTCCCAGGGCGAGCCGGTCATGGTCGTTCGCGCCGGCGCAGCGGGCAGCGAGCAATAAATGCCCAACATCCATTCCTTCATCCGGCCGTTCGCTGCACTGGCCACCGCCATGCTCGTGCTGACGCTGCTGGCGGGCGTCGCCGAGGGCAGGGAATCCCCCGGCGCGCCGAGCGTCAGCTTCATCGAGCCCGGCGAAAACGCGCTCAGCATCGAAGTTCACAAGGGCATGCTGGTGCGCCTGGATCAACCGGCGGCGACGATATTTGTCGCCAACCCCGGCATCGCCGACGTTCAGGTAAAATCGCCGCGCCTGGTTTACGTGTTCGGCACGGCGGTCGGTGAAACGACTTTGTTCGCGGTCGGCCCGAACGAGAATGTGCTGGCCAATTTCGTCGTCCGGGTGACCCATAATCTGGCCGGTCTGCGCACTGCGATCGCCGCCTTGGATCCCAGCTCGAATGTCGAGGTTTTTTCCGTCGACCGCAATCTGGTGCTCGACGGCACCGTCGATTCGCCCGTCAAGGCCGAAAATCTGCGCCAATTGGTGGCGCGCTTCGCGGCCCAGGGAGCGCTCATCAACCGCCTCCGCATCGACGCCGCTAATCAGGTCAATCTCCGTGTCCGCGTCGCCGAAGTCTCGCGCAGCGTGGTCAAGCAATTCGGCATCAATTGGGATGCGGTGCTGACCGGCGGCAGCTTTCTGTTTGGTTTGGCGACCGGAAATCCGGTGCTCGCCGCGGGCAATTTCCTGACCCGCGAGAACGGCGTCAACAATGTCTTCGCCAGCGGCAACCTCGGCGGCAAGCTCGATCTCAACGTGCTCGTCGACGCGCTCGCCGACGAGGGCCTTCTGGATGTTCTCGCCGAGCCCAATTTGACCGCGCTTTCGGGCGAGAGGGCGAGTTTCCTGGCCGGTGGAGAGTTCCCCATTCCGGTGCCCGGCGCCGATGGTTCCGTCACCATCCAGTTCAAGAAATTCGGCGTCCGCCTCGCCTTCACACCGATCATTCTGGACAATGGCCGCATCAGCCTGGAGGTCAGCCCCGAAGTCAGCCAGCTCACCGCCACCGGCGCCGTGACGATCAATAATTTCGTCATACCGGCGCTGACCACGCGCCAGGCGCGCACCACGGTGGAGCTGGCCAGCGGGCAAAGCTTCGCCATCGCCGGCCTGCTGCAAAACAGCCTCAATCACGATATCTCGAAATTTCCCGGACTCGGCGATCTGCCGCTCCTCGGCGCGCTGTTCCGCTCGGACAGGTTCCAGCGCGACGAGACCGAGCTGGTGATCCTCATCACGCCCTATCTGGTGCGCCCGGTCTCGAACCGCCGCCTGGCCGGTCCGGAGGACGGATTGACGCCGCCCAACGATGTCGAGCGCATCCTCAAGGGCCGCAATTATGGCGCCGCGACCGGCACGCAGGCACCGGACGCCCAAACACCCGACGCCAAGGATGTCCACCTTTCCGGGCCGGCCGGATTCATTGTCGAATGACGAGGTCAGCATGAGTGCAAAATCAAGAATCAGCAAATGGGTGCCCGGCGCCAGACTGCTCGGCGTGATTGCCATTCTTCTATGGGCCGGCGCATGTACGCCGTTCAACGAGGATTGGTCGCCCGGCGAAACCGGTGCAAAGCAAAGCACCGTGGCCTGGAAGGTGAGCCGCTACGAGGTCCGCTTCGAGCCCGGCCAGGAGTGGCTGGCGGCGGGCGAGGCGGCGCGCCTCGGAGAATTTCTCCGCGCCTTCGATTTGCGCCGGCCGATGCATATCTATGTCGGCGCCGGAGGGCAAAACGAGGACGGCGAATTGGCGGCGCGGCGCACCGCCAAGGCGCATGAATTGCTGGCAAATTACGGCGTCACCGCCCGCCGCGAGCCGCCGCCCGCCGAACCCGGCAGCACGCTGCACAGCCGGCCCTCGGGTGCCGACAGGGCGGTGATCCTGGCCGGGCGGTTCGACGTCGAAGTCATCGGCTGCCCCGATTGGCGCAAGCCCCTTCTCGATGATTTCAGCAATTACGAATCGAGCAATTTCGGCTGCGCCAACGCCAACAATCTCGCCCTCATGATCGCCGATCCGATGGATCTGGTGGGCGGTCGGGACGGTGGCTCCGGCGACGGCACGCGCGCCGCCGGTACGGTTCGCAAATACAGGT
>CAJWQN010000361.1 GCA_913045505.1 uncultured Rhodospirillaceae bacterium
CATCACCTTATCGAGGCGGGGGAACACTTCCTTCTTGATGTCCATCTCCTCGAACACCGCCTCGATCACGATATCGGCGCCGGCGATGGCCTCGAAATCCAGGGTCGGCGCGATCAACGCCAGCCGGGCATCCATGTCGTCTTGTGACAAACGCCCCTTGGCGACCGTGTTGGCGTAGTTCTTGGTGATGGTGGCGACGCCGCGATCGAGTGCCTCCTGGCCGACCTCGACCATGGTCACCGGAATCCCGGCATTGGCGAAGTTCATGGCGATGCCGCCGCCCATGGTGCCGGCGCCGATCACGGCGGCCTTGTCGATCGCCTTGATCGGGGTGTCGCGGGGCACGTCCGGAATCTTGTTGGCCGCGCGCTCGGCGAAGAACATGTGAATGAGACCCTTGGACTGGTCCGATTCGAAGCAATCCGTCACCAGCTCCCGCTCGCGCTTGATCCCCTCCTCATAGGGGAGAGTCACCGCCGCCTTGGCGCATTCGATGATCTTGTAGGGCGCCAGGTAGCCGCGCGCGCGCTTGGCGATCGATTTCTCGAACGCCTCGAAAAATCCTTCCGCCGGCGGGGCCGCGGTCTCGTCTCGAATTCGGCGCAGCGGCCGGCCCTCGGCGACGATGCGCTCGGCGAAGGCGATCGCGCCCGTGAGCAGATCGCCCTCGATCACTTCGTCTATGATGCCCATGGCGGCGGCCTTGTCGACCGGCACGGCCGCGCCGCTCACCAGCAGCGGCAGCGCCGCCTCGACGCCGACCACGCGCGGCAGCTTCTGGCTGCCGTAAGCGCCCGGCAGGATGCCGATCAGAACCTCGGGAAAGCCGTAGCGCGAACCAGCCACGCCGCAGCGGTAATGGCAGCCGAAGGCGACCTCGAGCCCGCCACCCAGGGCGTTGCCGTGGACCGCGGCGATGATCGGCTTGGTCGCGGTTTCGCAGGCCTCGATCGCATCGAAGATGTTGGCGTTGCCGGGCGGCGGCGGATTCCCGAATTCCTTGATGTCGGCGCCGGCGATGAAGCCGCGTCCGGCCCCGCGCAGGACCATGGCGGTGACCTTGTCGTCGGCCAGGCCGGCCCGAACCCCATCGATGATGCCTTGAGGCACGCCCACCGACAGGGCGTTGACCGGCGGATTGTCGACGGTAATGACGCCGATCGCGCCCCGTGTCTCGAAATGGACCAAATCAGGCATGAGAGCTCCCCGGTTCCGCTGAATGAGCCGACTTTATCGGTGTTGGCCACCGCGCGCACCACTAATCACAACTCCCGTAACGGCGCAACGCCGCCCCCGCCCGGCGGGGGCGGTGGTAAAGAAGAAGCGCGGCCCCCCGAGGGAGGCCCGCGCCGCTGATGCGTTTGGTGGGACAGCGCGGGGGGCTCGCGTCCCGCGCCGTCGCTGTCTAGATCTTGCGGATTTCGATGAGGAACTTCTCGACCTCGTCGCGCAGCACCTCCGACTGCTGGGATAGCTCGCCAGCCGCCTGTTGGACCTGGCTTGCCGCCTCGCCCGATTCGCGGGCCGAATCGGTGACCCCCGAGATGTTGGACGAGACTTCCTGGGTGCCGCTCGACGCTTCCTGGACGTTGCGGCTGATTTCGGCGGTCGCCGCGCCTTGCTCCTCGACCGCCGAGGCGATGCCGGTGGTGATCTCGTCGATGCTCTCGATGGTCTTGCCGATGCCCTGGATGGCGGTGACCACGCCTCCGGTCGCGTCCTGGATATCGCCGATCTGCTGGCCGATTTCCTCGGTCGCGCGGGCGGTCTGGTTGGCCAGGCTCTTGACCTCCGAGGCGACCACCGCGAAGCCCTTGCCGGCGTCGCCGGCGCGCGCCGCCTCGATGGTGGCGTTGAGCGCGAGCAAGTTGGTCTGACTGGCGATCTCCTTGATCAACTGCACGATTTCGCCGATCTTCTGGGCCGCCTCGGCCAATTTCTGGACGATGTCGTTGGTGCTCGCCGCTTCCCCCACCGCGCCTTGCGCGATCTTGGCCGAATCGGCGACCTGACGGCTGATCTCGGTGACCGAGGCGGCGAGCTGCTCGGCCGCCGAGGCCACGGTCTGAACATTGGTCGCCGCCTGTTCCGAGGCCGCCGCCACCGCCGCCGCCTGGCCGCTGGTCTCCTCGGCGCTGCCGGCCATGGTGGTCGACGTGGCCTCCATCTGGGTGGACGCCGAGGACACCGCCTCGACCACGC
>CAJWQN010000362.1 GCA_913045505.1 uncultured Rhodospirillaceae bacterium
AGACCACCGACGCCCTCGACGCGGTCGGCAACACCACCAAGGCGGTGACCAAGGGCTATGCCATTGGCTCGGCAGGGCTGGCGGCGCTGGTCCTGTTCGCGGCCTATACGGAGGACTTGAGCCACTTTTTCGCCGACCTGGAGGTCCAGTTCATCCTGACCGATCCCTATGTGGTCGTGGGTTTGTTCATCGGCGGTCTGATGCCCTACCTGTTCGGCTCGCTTGGTATGATGGCGGTCGGGCGTGCCGCCGGCGCGGTGGTGATCGAGGTTCGCCGCCAGTTCAAGGAGATTCCCGGCATCATGGAAGGGACCGCGCGGCCCGAATATGGCCGCGCCGTCGATTTGCTGACCCGGGCGGCGATCAGGGAGATGATCGTGCCCTCGCTGCTGCCGGTGCTGGCGCCGGTGGTGGTATGGGGGGCCATCAAGCTGGTCTCGGGCGACGCGGCGGCGTTCACCACCCTCGGCGCCATGCTGCTCGGCACCATCGTGACCGGACTGTTCGTGGCGATCTCGATGACCTCGGGCGGCGGCGCCTGGGACAACGCCAAGAAGTATATCGAGGACGGCAATATTGGCGGCAAGGGCTCGGAGGCGCACATGGCCGCGGTCACCGGCGATACGGTCGGCGATCCTTACAAGGACACCGCCGGGCCGGCGATCAACCCGATGATCAAGATCACCAATATCGTGGCAATCCTGCTGCTTGCGGCCTTGGCCTGATTCGGGGGCCTGATTCGGGGGCCCGCCTCGGGGCTTGATCGGGCGGTGTGCCGGGCCGGATCAGGGTCCCGGCCTCGGCCCCGGCCCCGGCCCGGCCGCCGGTGCTGGTTTCGCGAATCGGCCGATATTGCCGAACAGTTGCTGGATAAAGGTCATCTCTTTGCCCGCGGTCGGGGTTATGTGGGTGGCGGGATCCACGATCAGGCCATCCTCGAGGGTGTAGCGCCGGATGTCGGACAACAGGCCCTGTTCATCGAAGGCGATCACCAGGATGTTCTGGTCCACCACCTCGGGCTTGAAGAACGCGAAGTTCTTGGTCCGCTGGGTGATATAGTACCAGGTGCTCGAATCGAAGGTGCTGATGGATGACGGCGAACCCATCAGACGGACAACGGCGTCCCGATTCTGCTTGCCCGGCTCGAGCTGCTCGATGAACTCGGGCCGGGGCATGAATCCATGGGTATCGACGCGGGGCGTGCAGGCCGGCAACCCCGACAGGGCCACGATCATGCACGGGACCACAATCGCGCGCACGGCGCGGGGCCCGTCGCGGAGGATATGTTCGAGCTTGAATTGCACGCCATGGCTCCGACCAAACCGTTCCGAGAATCGCATTCGGCCTGCCGCGATGTCAACGCCGTGGCGAAATTGACCATGGCTATGCGCGAAAGGGTGGGGGCTATGCGCGAAAGGGTGGGGGCTATGCGCGAAAGGGTGGGGGCTGTGCACGACAGGCTGAGGGTTATGCGCGAAAGGCTGGGGGCTTGGCGCCAATGGCTGGGTCGAACCTTCGACTACCGCGCGCGGCGCCGGCGGAACGCGGCGGCCTATCCCCTTTACGACGCCATCGTCGCCCAGGCCCGGGCACCCGGCTTCTACATCCAGGGCCAGGTGCCGGACACTCTCGATGGCCGGTTCGACATGATCGTGCTTCATGCCTATCTGGTGATGCGCAGATTGCGGGGCGCCGGAGGGGAGGGGGCGGCGCTGGCTCAGGCCACCTTCGACGTCATGTTCGCCGACATGGACCGGGGCCTGCGTGAAATGGGAGTGGGCGATCTCAGTGTCGGCAAGCGGGTCAAGGCCATGGCGCGCGGATTTTTCGGCCGGGTCGCCGCCTATGACCGGGGCCTGGATGGAGAGGAGACCCAACTCGTCGTCGCGCTCCGCCGAAACTTGTACGGCACCGCGTCGCCCGATGCGGCCTCGGTGGCGAGGATGGCGTCTTATGCGCGCGCGGCGGACGCCGCGCTGGCCGGCCAATCTATTGCCGAATTGTGCAAGGGAGCCCCGGCGTTCCCGCCGCCAATGGCGGCCGCTCGGGGTGCTGGTAGCGATGCCGCCTGAGCCCGAGTTTTCGCGCCCCGTCGATGTCTCGCCGTCGGTTGCGATCGAGGGTGCGCCGGTGGTCATTGTCGCCGAGCCGGACGAGCGCCGCCGCCTCGGTCGGGGTCGCGGCGCGGCGCAGGA
>CAJWQN010000363.1 GCA_913045505.1 uncultured Rhodospirillaceae bacterium
ACGTCAACAGCAGAGGATCCAGACCAGACCAGACCAACCGGCACCGCCGGGCGGGTTCTCTTGTCCGCACCCCAACCTCCCGCCACCTCCCGCCACCTCCCACCCCACAGGAGCAATATTTACGCCTCTGTGAGATATCCGGGCTAGCCGCGCTCCGGCCTCAGAATATGGGCGTGGCGCGGATCGTAGAGGCGGCTGTCGGCGTTCTCGGTGCTGTCCAGAACCGGGCCGACCAGGATCAAGGCGGTGCGGGTGATCTTGGCCGCCCGCACGCGCGCCTGGATGTCGGCGAGGGTGCCGCGGATGATCCGCTGCTCCGGCCAACTGGCCCGGTGGACCACGGCGAGGGGGCAGTCGGCGCCGTAATGGGGGACCAGCGCCCTGATCACCGCCCGCAAATTGCGGATCGACAGGTGGATGGCCAGTGTGGCGCCGCTGGCGCCGAGCGCCGACAACGCCTCGCCGTCGGGCATGGGCGAGCTTTTGATCGCGGTCCGGGTCAGGATCACGGTCTGGCTGACCCCCGGCAGGGTCAACTCGGCGCCGAGCGCGGCCGCGGCGGCGGCGAAGGCCGGCACGCCGGGGGTTATGTCGTAAGGAATGGCGAGCTCATCGAGCCGGCGCATCTGCTCGCCGGTCGCGCCGTAAAGCGACGGATCGCCGGAATGGACCCGGGCCACGTCCGACCCGGCCGCGTCGGCCGCCGTCATTTCGGCGATGATTTCACCGAGGGTCAGCGGCGCCGTATCGATCACCCGCGCCCCTTCCGGCGCCGCCGCGATCACGGCTTTCGGGACCAGGGATCCGGCGTAGAGACAGACCTGGCAGCGCGCGATCAGATCGCGGCCGCGGACCGTGATCAGATCCTCGGCACCCGGGCCGGCGCCGATGAAATGGACGGTCACGCGCCGCTCTCCCCGTCATCGTCCGGTTTGGCCCGATAGCCGCGCGGGGTGTAGACCCAGGCGCCGCCGTCACCGCGCCCGACCCGTCGCGTCGCCCGCGCGCCGATGAGCACCAGGGTCAGCATGTCGGCCATGTCGGGGACGAGGGCATCGAGGGTGACGTGGCGGATAAGCTCCCCGGCCCGGCCCAACCTGTGGGCCAGCACCACCGGCGTTTCGGCCCCGCGATGGGCACGCAGAATCTCCCGCGCCCGGGCCAGCGGTCGGCGGCGGCTGGCCGAGACCGGATTGTAGAGCGCGATCACGAAATCGGCTTCGGCCGCGGCCTCCAGGCGGCGTTCGATCACCGGCCATGGGGTCAACAAATCCGACAGCGAGATGGCGCAGAAATCATGGCCGAGCGGAGCACCGACGCGGGCCGCCGCCGCCTGCATGGCCGAGATGCCCGGGCTCACCGTAATCTCGATCCGCCGCCAGTCCGCCCGCCCGGCCCCCTCCAGCTCCTCGAACACCAGCGCCGCCATGGCATAGATGCCGGCATCGCCCGAGCTCACCAGGGCCACCGCCCGCCCCTCCGAGGCCAAGTCGAGGGCGTGGCGCACCCGCTGCCGCTCCTCGCCGAGCGCGAAGCGGTGGGCCGGCTTGGCGGCGGCGAGACCGCCGAGCAGATCGAGATAAAGACCATAGCCGACCACATCCGAGGCCCGCGCGATCGCCGCCTCGGCCTCCGGCGTTCGCCAATCGGCGGCGCCGGGACCGATTCCGACCACCGCCAGCGATCCTCGGGACCGACCGACCGTATCGGCCGCGATCACACCTGGTGCGCGAGCCACCGCGCAGGTGGTGCGCGCGCCCTTCCGTTTCGCCACCACCAAGTCCCCGTCCGCCCCGGCCGCGGCCAGCGCCGCCGCCTCGGCCACCCCATGGCAGCCGACCTCGCGAAAGACCAGGTCCGAGGGATTGGCGAGCCGGGGCGTCTCCGCCTCCAGGGCCACCGGGTCGAACAGGCGCACCGGCACGCCGAGCGCCGCCCCCACCGCATTGACCGCCGGTTCATCGGCCTTCACGTCGATCGAACACACCGCCGCCACGGCGGCTTCGGCCAATCCGGCCTCGGCCAGGACGCGCCGTACCAGCGCCACCGACTCCTCGGCCGGCGCGCCGCGCTCGCAACCGAGGCCGATCGCCAGGGTGGCCGGATGATAGACCAGCTGCTCGGGGCCGGACGCCAAGTCCCGCTCGGTTACCGTGATCGCCAGAGTCC
>CAJWQN010000364.1 GCA_913045505.1 uncultured Rhodospirillaceae bacterium
GTTCCGGATATCGTCACCCACCGCACCGGGCAGTTCCGCCCGCTCCAGCGCAATATCGATACGCACCCGCTGGGTCCCGCCCCTTTCATGGGGGTGAATGCCGATTCGGCATTCCAGCACCAGACCCTCGATCAGCACCCGTTCGATTCCGCGCCAGGCCCGGGGTTGGGCCGCCGCCTGGACGTCTTCGGCTTGGGACATTGGACCGCCTGTTCATCGTCGTCATGAGCAACGCCTGGCACGATGCCGGCCTGATCGCCGCCCGCCTCGCGCCGGTATCGAATACATCAGCTGAGGCCGCTCCGCCAGCATGGAACGGGACCGGGGAGCGGGATAAGCCGGACTGCCAAGCGCGATCATGATATTCATGGGCCGTGGCCTCATCGGACCATCCATATGCGGGACCGGCAATGACCAGACCAGAATCACGGAAGATGGGCATATTGTACTGTGCCGCGGCCTTGCTCTGGGCCATGGCGTCCGTGATCCATATCGCCCGAGCGGCCGAGCCGCCAACGCCCGAACCGCTGGCGGCGCTCGGCCAGAACGAATCGGATCTGCCGCCGGTGGGCCGATCGCTGTTCGAATTTCTGTTCGCGCGCGAAGTCGATGGCGCGTGGGTGGTGGATGTGCCCTATCCGTTCGAGACCCTGATCGCGCAAATCGAGGCCGGTCTTCGGGACGGCTATCGCCAGGCGGTGAAGCGCTCGCTCTACCCATTGGCCCGGTCGCTTCATCGACACGCCGCCGATCCCCATTATTTCCGCTATCCGCGCGCGGTCGCCGCGGTCGATACCGAATCGGAGCCGGCCGCGGGCCGCTCAGGCCTGATGCTCAAGGACCGCCTCTATATCGGCTACCAGCCGACCACCGATTCGATCGAGGCAATCGCCTATAACGAGGCCGCCGGCCGGTTCGAATATCATGTGGTGACCGATTACCGCGAAGGCGGCCGGCCGGAGGTAACCTATGCGGCCCGCGGCCTGTGTACCGGCTGCCACCAGAATCAGGCGCTGATCTACGGCGAACAGCCGTGGGATGAAAGCAACGCCAATACTCGGGTCGCGGCCCTGCTCCGCGCCGAGGCCGATTTTTTTTACGGCATTCCCGCCCAGGTTGCGGTGGACATTCCCGAATCATTCGACGAATCGACCGACCGGGCCAATTTTTTCGCCGCCTACCAGGTCGCCTGGAACCAGGGCTGCCAGGCCGCCGGGGATCGCGGGACCGCGATCGGCTGCCGTCGCGACGGGCTGATCGCGGCATTGCGTTATCGGCTGACCGGCGGCTACCAACTCGGCGATCGGGGTGATGGCGCTTACGACCGCTTCGCCGCCCACGTGACCCGAGGCTGGTACCGCCAATGGCCGGCGGGGGTCGCGATCCCGACCCCCGATCTCCTGGATCGCGATCCGCTGGCCGACTTCGATTACGGCACCGGGCGGGTCGGCGCGGCCGAAGGGCTGAGCCAGCTCACCACCCAGGTCTCGCCTGATCTGGTCTATTTCGAGGAAATTTACGAGCCGCTATACCCGCGCCCGCCGCTGGAGACCTGGAAAGTGGCGCCGCCCCTGCTCGGTCTCGATCCGGTCGCGCCGGAGTGGCTGAAGCGGGTGGTCGCCGGGCTCGGTGACTTCCTCGCCGCCGCCGATATCGAACGACTCGATGCCGCGCTCGCCAGACACTCGGCGCCACGCCGGGAAATCGCCATTCCCTGCACGGTCGCGCCGGAGCCGGCCACCGACAACGGGCGCGCCCTCACCTTCCGCTGCGACGATCGGGGTCCGATCGGCCTCGCGCTCAACGGTCGGCTGCGGGCAAGTTCCGATGGCACCGCCGCGGGCATCGTTCACCGGGTGCGATCGGATTCAGCGGCCCCGGGCGGCCTGACCCTCGAACACGCTCGGCTGGCGCGAACCGACACCGGCTGGCGCGCCCGGTTCCGATTGCGCGACATCCCGACCGGGCTCGGCGCCCGCCTCGCCGACGGCAATCGGCTCGACCAAGTCTCCCTGTCTTGGCCAGCGGTGGCGCCAGAGGGAGCGCCGGCCACGGCGGGGCCCGTGGCGGCGACCGCGGTGCTGACGGTGGCCGAGGATTTCCCGCTCCTGGTTGCCGCCATCGACCGCCTGGCCGCCGACACCCGGGCCGGGCGCGG
>CAJWQN010000365.1 GCA_913045505.1 uncultured Rhodospirillaceae bacterium
GTCCCTCCTATGGACTACCTGGACGACCTCCACCGAGCATCCCAAAAGGGGTCAACATTGAACGCCGATCGGGGGTCAATATTCAACGCCGATTGACAGGTGGCGGCGCTGATCGGCGAAGGCCGGTCGCTCGACGCGGTGTTGGCGGCGAACGTGGCCGCGGACTACGAAGACCGCTGGGGGTATCGGCCGGGTTTTTTCTTCACCACCGAGCGACTGATCACATTGATCCACGACGAACTGAAAAATTCGCCGTAGCGCCGCCTCTCGGCCCGCTCTACGGCATGAGCACGGTCGAGCCGGTGGTCTTGCGGCCTTCGAGGTCGCGGTGGGCCTGGGCGGCATCGGCCAGCGGATAGCGGTGGTTGATCTCGATCTTGACCGAGCCGTCACCGACCACTCCGAACAGGTCCTTGGCGGTCGCCTCGAGATCGTGGCGCGAGGCGGTGTAGGTCATCAGGGTCGGTCGGGTCATGAACAGGGAGCCCTTGGCGGCCAGGATGCCGGGATCGAACGGATCGACCTTGCCCGAGGATTGGCCGAAGCTCGCCATCATGCCGAACGGCTTGAGGCAGTCGAGCGACTTCATGAAGGTGTCCCGGCCGACCGAATCATAGACCACCGGCACGCCGGTTCCATTGGTGATCTCCTTGACCCGCGCGACGAAATCCTCGGTCGTGTAGACGATGGGGTGATCGCAACCATGCTGGCGGGCCAGTTCGGCCTTTTCGTCCGAGCCGACCGTGCCGATCACCGTGGCGCCCAGCGCCTTGGCCCATTGGCAGGCGATCAAGCCGACGCCGCCGGCGGCGGCGTGGAACAGGATGGTCTCTCCGGGCACGACCTTGTGGACCCGGCGCAGCAGGTATTGGGTGGTCATGCCCTTGAGCATCATCGCCGCCGCCTGATCGTCGCTGATCCCGTCCGGCACCGCCACCACCCGGTCGGCGGGCATGAGGCGGGCTTGCGAATAGGCGCCGGCCGGCGGCGCCGCATAGGCGACCCGGTCGCCGGTCTTGACCTCGGTGACGCCGACGCCGCGGGCTTCGACCACGCCCGCGCCCTCCAGGCCGGGGACGAAAGGATAGCCGGCGATCGGATAGAGTCCGGTGCGGAAATAAACGTCGATGTAATTGAGGCCGACCGCGGTGTGGCGGATCAGAATCTCGCCGGGGCCGGGATCACCGACCTCGACCTCCTGCCATTTCAGTTCGTCGGCGCTGCCCGATTGGTGAACTTGGATCGCATGGCATTTCATCGCATCACTCCCGGCACGAGGTGGCGCCCGATCATGTGAGATGGGCGTTGAGGAATTCGAGGGTGCGCCCGTCGGCGCGCGCGGCGGCTTGGGTGTCGAAATGTTCGCCGCCGATGCGGGCGAACGCATGTTCCATGCCCGCGTAACTGTGCAGCGTGACTTGGGGATGGCCGCCAAGCCCCTGGGCGATCCGGGCCTGGGCCTCGGCCGCGCAATAGCTGTCGTTCCCGGCGATGTGCAGCATGAGCGGTTTGGAAATGTTGGCCGCTTCATCAAGCGCGCCCTCGATGCCGACGCCGTAATAGCCGACCCCGCAGTCGACGTCGGTGCGGGCGGCGGTAACATAGGCGAGCATGCCGCCAAGACAAAAGCCCGCGCAGCCGACCTTGCCCGTGCAGTCCGCCTGGCCGCGCACGAAGTCTATGGCGGCGGCCAGGTCGGCGATGCCCAGGGCTTCATCGAAACCCTGATAGAGTTTGAATGCCTGGTTCCACTCGGCCTCGCTCTTGTCGGTGATGTCGATGCCGGGTTGCTGGCGCCAGAACAGGTCGGGGACCACCGCCAGATAGCCGATCGAGGCCAGCCGTTCGGCGAATTCGCGGACGAAGCTGTTGATGCCGAAAATCTCCTGGATGACCACCACGCCCGGCACCTTGTGGCCTGGCGGCCCGGTCATGTAGGCGCTGAACCGGCCACCGTCGGCGGCTTCGATGTCCACGTATCGCGATGCCATGTCGTTCCCACTCGCCGGTGCCGCGCGATACGCGGCACGGTGCAATGTAGCTCGGTCGGCGGGCGCTGTCACCGCCCGGCGCGGCGTTCCAGTTCGAGCAGGAAATGCTTGGTGTCGAGACCGGCGCCGCCGCTGTAGCCGGTCAGCCGG
>CAJWQN010000366.1 GCA_913045505.1 uncultured Rhodospirillaceae bacterium
ATCCACCTGCCGATCCTGGGCGCGGCGGCGGGCGCCGGTCTCGGCGAGACCACTCTCTACACCGTCGAGGCGTTCCGCGACATGCTGGACCGGCTTCGCCCCGGTGGGATGATCGCGGCGACTCGCTGGTTGCGGCTGCCGCCGCGCGAGTCGCTCAAGCTGGTCGCGACCGCGATCGCGGCGCTCGGTGGCGCCGGGGTTACGGACCCCGGCCGCCGCCTGGCTTTGATCCGAAATTGGCGGACGACCACGCTGTTGATCAAGAACGGCGACCTGACCGCAGACCAGATCGCTCGGATCGAAGCCTTCGCGGAGGCGCGGTCATTCGATCTGGCCTATCTGCCGGGTCTGGCGCGCGAGAGGGCCAACCGGCACAATCTGCTCGACGCCCCGTTCGTGTTCGATGGCGTCGGCGCTTTGCTTGGACCCGCGCGGGATGATTTCCTCGACCGCTACAAGTTCGACCTCACACCGGCGCGGGACGACCGGCCCTATTTTTTCGATTTTCTCAAATGGCGGACCGTGCCGGAACTGGCCGCGCTGCGGGTTCAGGCGGCGCCGCTGATCGAACGCGGGCCCCTGATCCTGGCCGCGACCCTGCTTCAGGCCGTGGTCCTGAGCGTGGGTCTGATCCTGCTGCCGCTTTGGGCCAAGGGCGGGCCGGGGCCGGGCCGGGCGCCGCCGCGCTCGCGGATCGGGGCCTATTTCCTGTGCCTCGGCTTGGCCTTTCTGTTCGTCGAGATCGCCTTCATCCGGCATCTGGTACTGTTTCTGGGCCATCCCATATTCGCGGTCGCGGTGGTGCTCGCCGCGTTCCTCCTGTTCGCCGGCCTCGGTGCCGGCGCCGCGCCGGGGATCGCTAAGTTCGTGGAGCGGCGCGGCCTGGCTCCCGTACCCTTGGCGGCGGTGGCGGCGGGGGTCGCGGCACTGGTGATCCTCACGGTGCTGCCGTGGCTGTCCCAGGGTTTGATCGCGGCTCCCATGGCGGTCAGAATATTGGTGGCGCTGGCGGTGATCGCGCCGCTCGCTTTTCTCATGGGCATGCCGTTTCCGCTCGGCCTGGCGCGGGTCGCGGCCAGCACTCCGACCCTGGTGCCCTGGGCCTGGGGGATCAATGGCTGCGCCTCGGTGATCGCGGCCGTGCTGGCGACCCTGCTCGCGGTCCATTTCGGATTTACCGCCGTGGTCGCGCTCGCCGCCACCCTCTACGCCTGCGCCGCCGCCGCCTTCGCCCGCCCGCCCTGACCGGCTGGCGGCGAATCGGTGGATGGGCTCGGGAATTCCGGGATAATTCCCCTTACTCCGGGCCGCGCCGGTCGGCGTCGGCGCCGGCGATCGCAGGGGCGATCGAGGGCGATGGGTGATGACCGAACCGGAGAACTTTCTGCACGCGATGACCGATCTGGCCACCGAAGTGCTGGCCGGCAGCGCCTTGGAAGCGGGCGATGTGCGGCGGCTACGCGACGGGCACCGAGCCGGGGTCAAGTCTTGCGTTTTGCCCCAAGGCACCGGTCATTGGCCGGCCCGGATCGCGCGTCGTCAGGCTTCGTCCGCCACCGGCCCAAATCCGCCGCCGCCGGGGGTTTCGATCACGAAGACGTCGCCTGGCGCCATTTCGGCGCGGTCGCAGCCTCCGAGGGGCTCGATGCGGCCGTCCGAGCGTTCGATGCGGTTGACGCCGATCGCGCCCGGCGCGCCGCCACCGCTCCCGAACGGCGCCACCACCCGGTGGCTCGACAGGATCGCGGCGGTCATCGGCGCGAGGAAGCGGACCCGGCGGATGCAGCCGTCGCCGCCCGGGTGGGTACCGGCGCCGCCCGAGCCTGAGCGGATCGCGAAGCTCTCCAGCAAGACCGGGAAGCGCCATTCGAGAACCTCCGGGTCGGTCAGGCGCGAGTTGGTCATGTGGGTATGGACGGCGGAAGTCCCGTCGAAATCGGGGCCGGCGCCGGCGCCGCCGCAAATGGTCTCGTAATACTGCCAGCGGGCGTCGCCGAAGGTGAAGTTGTTCATCGTGCCCTGACTCGCCGCCAACACGCCCAAGGCGCCGTAAAGGGTGTCGGTGATCATCTGGCTGGTCTCGACATTGCCGGCGACCACCGCCGCCGGATAGCGCGGGCTGAGCATGCAGCCCTCGGGGA
>CAJWQN010000367.1 GCA_913045505.1 uncultured Rhodospirillaceae bacterium
TTCTGTGCCGGCGCCGACATGGATCGGGTTCGCCCGCGGCCGGATCACGTCCTCGTTGTGGTTGCGCGCGGCGGCGACGTTTTCGGCCATGGTCTTGCCGGTCACGGTCAGGGCATGGCCGTGCAGCAGATCGCCCAACTCCTTCATCACCGTCGGCAGGCCGCCGGCGTAATAGAAGTCCTCCATCAGATATTGGCCCGAGGGCTGGAGATTGACCAGGAACGGGATGTCGCGGATCAGGGTGTCGAAATCATCGAGGCGAAGCTGGACGCCGAGCCGGCCGGCGAACGCGAGCAGATGGATGATGGCGTTGGTCGAGCCGCCGATCGCGGCGTTGACCTTGATTGCGTTTTCGAACGCGTCGCGGGTCAGCACCTGCGAAATGCGCAAATCCTCCGCCACCATTTCGACGATTCGCTGGCCGGCCAATTCGGCCAAGGCGTAACGGCGCGAGTCCGCCGCCGGAATCGCCGCGCCGGACGGCAATTGAAGGCCCAGCGCCTCGCACATGCTGGCCATGGTCGAGGCGGTGCCCATGGTCATGCAATGGCCGACGCTGCGCGACATGCAGGACTCGGCGTCGAGAAAGTCTTCCAGGGTCATGCGCCCGGCGCGTAGATCGTCGGTGAACCGCCAGACATGGGTGCCCGAGCCGATGTCACGGCCCTGGAACTTGCCGTTCAGCATCGGCCCGCCGGTTACCACCAGGGACGGCAGATCGACGCTGGCCGCGCCCATCACCTGGGCCGGGGTGGTCTTGTCGCAGCCGCACAGGAGCACCACGCCGTCAAACGGATTGGCGCGGATGCTTTCCTCCACGTCCATGGCCATCAGGTTGCGGAACAGCATGGTGGTCGGGCGCATCACCGTTTCGCCCAGCGACATGGTCGGGAACACCAGCGGGAACCCGCCGGCCTTCCACACGCCGCGCTTGACCGCCTCGGCGACCCGGCCGAGATGGGCGTTGCAGGGGGTCACCTCGGACATCGAGTTGGCGATCCCGATCACCGGGCGGCCATCGAAATTGTCCGCGCCAAAGCCCTGGTTCTTCATCCACGAACGATGGACGAAGCCCATCATGTCCTTGCCGCCGAACCAGCCGCTGCTGCGCAGTTTTCCGTTCTTGTCTGACATCGAGGCCCCCGCTTGATTGGCCGGCGACTCCGTCGGGCCGGCTGGCGGCCATACTTAGACCCAGGTCGAAATCAGGACAAGCCCGGCGGCGGCCAAGAACGGATGGTTGTTCATGCCGGCGGGCGGCGTGGTAGCTTGAACTTTGGCGGCGCCGTCAATGGCGACCGCCGGGTGAGGTCCTCGGGGGGTCCTGTTCATGCGCTTGATCAGGCGGCTGTTCTTTCTTCTGTTGCTGGTGATCGTGGTCGGGCCGGTGGTGTTGATCCTGGTCGCGATCGAGGACTCACCGGGGGTCAGTGTGATGAAAACCCTCGACACAGGTGGCGCCACTCGGGCCCGGGACCTGGCGGTCCGAACCATTTCGACCTTGTTCACGCCGGCCGAGACCGCGTCGATCTCGGCGTCGAAGCGCGAGCTGAACGAGCTGATGGCGTTGATGGCCAGGGGTCTTGGTCCGGTCAAAGGTGGGGTCGAGGTGACCGAGGAAGGGCTGAAGGCCGTGGTGACCTTGCACCTCCCCCACAATCCGCTCGGTGATTACATCAATTTGCGATTCGGATTCGAGCCATCCCCAACCGGCCTCGACCTGGCGCCGGTGGCGCTTGGCCGGATCGAAATTCCGGGTGCCGCCGTCGTCGAGGCTTTGCGTCTCGGATTCGATCTGGTCCTCGGCGGTGCCCAGGGAACGGCGGTCGTCGGGTCCATCCGGGCGGTGACCTTCGAATTCGATCGGATGACCGTCGCGTTGGTTCCGGTACCCGATTTGAAGGAGTCGCTCCAAGGCGTGGCGGATCGCCTGGCGGAGGTTCGTGACCAGGTTGCGCTGCTGGGCGATCCAGCGGTCGTGCGTGCCTATTACGCCAAGCTGATGGAGCTAGACCAAAACCGGCAAGGCGCCGGCGCGCTCTCGCTGGCCGAATATGTCGGGCCGGTCTTCGCCTTGGCCCGGTCGCGCTCGGCGGGTGGCGATCC
>CAJWQN010000368.1 GCA_913045505.1 uncultured Rhodospirillaceae bacterium
CGGGATGCCGTGCAGCGGCCCCAGGGCCGCGCCGGGCCGGAGCGCCGCCTCGGCGGCCCGGGCCGCCGCCATCGCTTGATCCGCGCAGACCGTGATGAAACAGTTGAGCATGGGCTGGGCGGCGGCAATCCGATCGAGCACGCATTGGACCAGCTCCACCGGCGAGAGCTCACCGGTCCGGATCTCCTCGGCGAGCCGGGTCGCCGGCGTGTAAGCGAGGTCCGACTCGTCCATGCCGTTCCACTCGATGATGGAGGTCGCGATCCTTGGGGTCTAGCGCCGATCCGCGTCAGCCGCAACCGGGGCCGCAACCGGCGGCGCCAACCGGTTCGACAGGGTGATCGGCATGAGATATTTTCGCATCCCCTCCGACCTGAGCGGAACCGATCGACGATGCGAGCCGAACTCGAGGCCGTGGCCGAGGAAATCAAGCAGTCGCTGGCACTGCTGAGGAGGCATCTTTGACCCCGAGGACGCGAAGGCGCGGCTCGAGAAGCTGAATCAGCGCGCCGAGGACCCGAACCTCTGGCAGGATCCGGCGGTGGCGCAGAAGGTGATGCGCGCGCGCACCCGGCTCCAGGAGATGCTCGACGGCCACGAAGCCCTCGAGCGCGCCTTCGCCGACACGGTCGAACTGATCGAGCTCGGCGAGGCGGAGGACGATGAGGCGGTGGTCGCGGAGGCCGGGGGGGAACTGCGTGCCCTGGCCCGGCGCGCCGGCCAGATCGAACTCGAGACGATGCTGTCGGGCGAAGCCGACGGCAACGACTGCTTCATCGAAATTCATGCCGGGGCCGGCGGCACCGAAAGCCAGGACTGGGCCGAGATGCTGGTCAGGCTCTATGTCCGCTGGGCCGAGGCGCACGGCCACAAGACCGAATGGATCGAGGAAAGCCCGGGCGAGGAGGCGGGGATCAAGACCGGCGTGGTCCGGGTCAATGGCGCCAATGCCTATGGCTGGCTCAAGACCGAAAGCGGGGTCCATCGCCTGGTCCGCATTTCGCCGTTCGATTCGGCCGCCCGCCGCCACACCAGCTTCGCCAGCGTCTGGGTCTATCCGGTGATTGACGAGACCATCGAGATCGCGGTGCTGGACAAGGATGTTCGGGTCGACACTTATCGTGCCTCCGGTGCCGGCGGCCAACATGTCAACAAGACCGATTCGGCGGTGCGCATGACTCACCTGCCGACCGGCATCGTCGTCCAATGCCAGAACCAGCGCTCCCAACACAAGAACCGCGCCGAAGCGATGCGGATGCTCAAGTCCCGGCTCTACGAGCGCGAATTGCAGCGCCGCGAGGACGAGGCCGCCGCCCAGGCCGCCGACAAGACCGACATCGGCTGGGGCCACCAGATTCGGTCCTACGTGTTGCAGCCCTATCAAATGGTCAAGGACCTGCGCACGGGAATCGAGACGTCCAACACCGCCGCGGTCCTCGACGGCGACATCGATTCCTTCCTCACCGCCGCCCTCGCCGCCAGGGTCGGCGCACAACGCGCGCCACGGGACACCACCGGTTCGTGACCCCGGGTTCGATGGCGCCGCAATCCGAGCCCTGGCGTCCGCCCTCGCCGTCGGTTGTGCGAACGCGCGGCGTCCAAAAGGCACCTCGCGCCGCGCGCCGCCGGGGCCATCGCTCGAAACCGGGAGTTTCGGAGCCGGCTGGCCATAGGCGCCAACTCGGCACCAACCGAGTCCTGGACACCGCCCTGCCGCCACCCGAGTCTTGGACTCCGCCTCGCCGCCATTCGGGTCCTTGACTCCGCGCTGCCGCCATTCGAGTCCCGGATTCCGCCCTGATCGTCTCGGATACCCGGTTGCACCGTGAAAAAGGCCATTCAAGGCCGCAGCCGCGCGACGCGCGGTGCCCTCCGGGCAGCCTTGACACGCCTTTTTCACGGTGCGAAGTCGCCTACAAGACGATCACGGCCAAGTCTGGCATTCGCCGGACGCCCTTGCGGGCTTCGGGGTGTCACCGTTGTTGGCTTCGAGAGCCGGGGTCGGGTCCTGCGTCGTGCTACTGGAACCAATTATAGGGCAGATTCAGGTCGGAAGTGCACCACGGGGGGCATTCATGAGGACCTCATGGGGTGTCTGATAGC
>CAJWQN010000369.1 GCA_913045505.1 uncultured Rhodospirillaceae bacterium
AAGGCAAACAGATCTCGAATGCTTGCCCGTACCGCATCAACCCCGGTCATGGCGAAGACCCGCTGGCGAAACGCGGCCGACCGGGCCACGCCCTTGGTGTACCAGCCGATATGCTTGCGGGCGACGCGCAATCCGTGCTCGGAGCCGTAGTGGGACAGCATGGCTTCGAGGTGATCGAGAAGGATTTGGCCCCGCTCCGCCAAGGTCGGCTCGGCCAGCCGCGCCCCGGTGTCCAGAAAGTGGGCGATCTGGCGCGGGAACCAGGGCCTCCCCCGACAGCCCCGCCCGACCATGACGCCATCGGCGCCGGACGCATCGAGCAGGCGTCGGGCATCCTCGACGGTCTCGACATCGCCGTTGCCGATCACCGGTATCGAAACAGCGTCCTTGACTTCGCGGATGAAGGCCCAGTCCGCCCTGCCGGCAAAGAACTGGCACCGGGTCCGACCATGAACGGTGATCATCCGGATGCCGCAGTCCTCGGCGATCCGGGCCAGGCGCGGCGCGTTACGGCTGTCGTCGTCCCAGCCGGTCCGCATTTTGAGGGTTACGGGCAGCGACACGGCCGCCGCCGTCGCCTCCAGAATTCGTGCCGCGCGGCGCTCGTCACGCATCAGCGCCGAACCCGCGGCGCCATTGACCACCTTCTTCGCCGGGCAGCCGAAATTGATGTCGATGATCGCCGCGCCGCGGTCCTCGTTCAGCTTCGCCGCCTCGGCCATGACCACGGGCTCGCAACCGGCGAGCTGGACCGCCATCGGCGCTTCCTCGGCGCAATTGCTGGCCATCTTCTCGGTCCGCCGGTTGCCCCGCACCACCGCCCAACTGGCGATCATTTCCGAAACCACCAGACCGGCGCCGAACCCCTTGACCAGGCGCCGGAACGGCAGATCGGTGACGCCCGACATGGGCGCCAGTATCACCGGATCCTGAATCGAGACCGGCCCGATCATGAGGCTCATGGTTCAATATCCGAGGTTTGCCTAATTGCTAGGCAAAAATAGTCGCACCGCGCCAGTCGCGCAAACTTATAGCGACTTCATATCGCGAAATCGGCCGCTGGGCGCGGGAGATTCTTCATCGGCATCGGATTTTCTCTTAGTGGTAGCCTATCAAATCAATGTCGTGGGGGTGTCCACCATCAAGGGGCCGGTTGTTGGCAAATCAGCCTGAGCGGGCTAGTACTGCGCTGGTGGTTTGAGCGGCGGATCGACGGGCGAACCCTATGACAGGCTGCGTGGCCCTGGTGGTGGCTGCCGGACGCGGACACCGGATGGGTGGCGCGTTGCCCAAGCAATATCTGCCGCTCGCCGGGCGCCCCTTGCTTGCCCACACAATGTCGGCGTTGGCGGGGCATCCGGAGATCGATGCGGTCCGGGCGATGATCCACCCGGACGATCACGGGCTCTACGAGAAGGCCGCCGCCGGCCTCGCACTCATGGATCCGGCGGACGGCGGGGCCGGCCGCCAGGCCTCGGTCCTGAACGGCCTGGAGAGCCTGGAGGCCCATGCCCCGGACCGGGTTCTGATCCATGACGGGGTCCGCCCGTTCGTCGGCGCGCGGGTGATCGAGGAGGTATTGGCCGCCCTCGACCATGGCCCGGCGGCCATCGCCGCGCTGCCGGTGGCGGATACTCTGAAAAAGGGTGTGGACGGTCGGGTCGCCGGCACCGTCACCCGCGACGGATTGTGGCGCGCGCAAACCCCGCAGGGATTTCATTTTCAAGCCATCTTGGAAGCACATCGCCAGGCGCGCGGCCATGAACTCACCGACGATGCCGCCGTCGCCGAACGCGCCGGGCTCCCCGTTTCCCTGGTGGCGGGTTCGGAGGACAATTTCAAGGTGACCACGCCAGCCGATTTCGATCGCGCCGAAAGGGTGTTGGCGGGTGCCGGCGCCGACATCCGGGTCGGGACCGGATTCGATGCCCATCGGTTCCGCGACGGCGACCAAATCACGCTGTGCGGGCTGAAGCTGCGCCATGATCAGGGCCTCGCCGGTCATTCCGACGCCGACGTGGCCATCCATGCCCTGGTCGATGCCCTGCTCGGGGCAATCGGCGCCGGCGATATCGGTCAGCATTTTCCCCCGACCGAC
>CAJWQN010000370.1 GCA_913045505.1 uncultured Rhodospirillaceae bacterium
TCTGCGCGGCGCCGACCTCACCGACGCCGGCCTGGTCGCCACCGTGCTGATCGACGCGGACTTGACCGGCGCCACCCTCGCCGGCGCGTTCATCCACAACACCTATCTGTGCGGCGCCAAGCTGCCCGCCGGCTTCGACAAGTACCGCCGCTGCTGAGCCATGGATCACGCCTCGGCCATCAGCGCCTTGTTCGCCCCGGGCCGAATCGGTCGGCTCCGGCTGCGCAATCGGGTGGTGCTGCCGTCGATGACCACCCGGCTCGCCGACGGGCAAGGATTCGTCACCGACGAGGCGATCGCCTATTACCGGGCGCGCGCGGCGGGCGGGGTCGGCCTGGTCACGGTCGAGATGGCCTGCCCTGAGACCGCCGGCCGCCACCGCCAGCGTGAACTCGGCATTCATGACGACCGCTTCCTTCCCGGCCTCGCGCGCCTGGTGGCGGCGATCAAGGAAGATGGCGCCTCGGCTTGTATCCAGCTCGGCCATGGCGGCGGCCACACCCGCGCCGATATCGCCGGCGAGCCGCCGATCGCGCCCTCGGCGATCCCCCATTCGGTGTTCGAGCGGACCAACGAGACCGTCGTGCCGCTGGAGATGACGCTGGACCGAATCGCCGAGACCACCATGGCGTTCGCGGCCGCCGCGGCCCGCGCCCAGGCGGCCGGCTTCGACTGCGTGGAGGTGCATGGCGCCCACGGCTATCTGCTGTCCCAGTTCCTGTGCCCGGCCGAAAATCGGCGCCGGGACGCCTATGGCGGCGCGCTCGAGAACCGGGCCCGGTTCGCGCTCGACATCTTGCGCCGGACCAAAGCGGCGGTGCCCGATCTGCCGGTGATCTTCCGCTTCAACGCCAACGATTACATGCCCGACGGCATCGGCCTCGAGGATGCCCTCGAGATCGGGCGATGGGCAGAGGACGCCGGTGCCGATGCGCTCCACGTCACCGCCGGCCATTACCGCTCGGTGCCGGATCCGGCGATCATGATTCCGCCGATGGCGTATCCGGAGGCGACGTTCCTCGGCTACGCCGGGGCGATCAAGGCCCGGGTCTCGATCCCGGTGATCGCGGTCGGCCGCCTCGGCGATCCGGCGGTCGCCAAGGCGGCGGTGGACGACGGGTGCTGTGATTTCGTCGCCCTCGGCCGGCCGTTGCTGGCCGATCCGGACTGGGTGGCCAAGGCGCGCGCCGGCATGCCCGTGCGCCGCTGCATCGCCTGCAACACCTGCGTCAACGACATGCGCGGCGGCGCCCGATTGGGCTGCCTGGTCAATCCCGCCGCCGGCCGCGAAGCCGCCTTCGCCGAGGCCACGTTGCCCAAGGGCGAACGCATCCTGGTGGTCGGCGCGGGCCCGGCCGGACTCAGCTACGCCGCCCTTGTCGCCGGGCGGAACGGCAACGCGGTCACCGTCATCGACCGCGCGGGCGGTCCCGGCGGCAGTCTCCGCGACGCCGCCCTGGCGCCCAAATTCCAAGACGTCGAGGCCGCCCAAGGCCCGATCACCGCCTTTATCGAAGACCTGGAACGCGCCTGCCGCGATGCCGGCGCCGCCATCCGCTATGGCGTCGATTTGAGGAGCGATCCCGCCCTCGCCCGCGGCCACGATCGGATCGTGCTCGCCACCGGCGCCAGCTATCGCTTCGGCCTCGGTCTTGTTGCCCGCGCCCTGCTCGAACACGGCTTCGGAAAGACCCGGCTCGCGCGCCACCTGTTCCGCTCCGAGCGCTTCCGACAATGGCTCTATTTCAACGCCCGCCAGGCGACCGGTGGCACCCTTCGCCGGCACGTCCCCGAGGCCACGAAGATCACCGTCATCGGCGACGCGGCGAAAGCCGGCAAGGCCAAGGAGGCCATCGCCAGCGCCTACCGCGCCGCCCATGGGGGCGACGCGGAGCGCGGTCGGGATTGAGGGAGGGCCGGCTCGGGCGCGGGTGCGCCGGCCGGCGCCGAGCGAGGTGAACGCGGGGTCGAGCGGATTCAGCGGCACCGGGTTCTCGGTGCCGGCCCAGCCAGTCACCGGCGCGAATCCGCCGATCGCCACCAATGCGGTCTTGATCGAATTCAGGTTT
>CAJWQN010000371.1 GCA_913045505.1 uncultured Rhodospirillaceae bacterium
AAAAGGCTCGAACATAAACCGGACAGATCATGTGCTACATAAACCGGACATATCATCTGCTAGCGACACGGCCGGCAGCCGGCGTTGCCTTGCCGGGGCCGAAATGATAGGTTCCGCGCCGCGCCAATTCTCCTTCGACAACATCGGTCTTGAAGATGAAGATCAACGGCAACGCCGTCCGTCCCGGTATGGTCATCGAGCACAAGGGCCAGCTCTGGCGGGCGGTCAAAAGCCAACAGACCCAGCCCGGCAAGGGCGGCGCCTACAATCAGGTCGAACTCAAGAGCCTGCTCGGCGGCACCAAACTGAACGAGCGCTTTCGCGCGTCGGAGAATGTCGAGCGGGTTCGCCTCGACGAAAAGAGCTACCAGTTCTTGTATGCCGACAACGACCACCTCACCTTCATGGACACCGAGGACTACGAGCAGATCACACTCGACGCGGAAATCGTCGGTGACGCGCGCGCCTATCTTCAGGACGGCATGGAGGTCACCATTCACGCCTACGAAGGTCAGGTGATCAGCGCCGCGCTTCCCGATACCGTGGCCCTCGCGGTGACCGAGACCGAGCCGGTGGTCAAGGGCCAGACCGCGGCATCGAGCTTCAAGCCGGCGATGTTGGAGAACGGCACCCGGACCATGGTGCCGCCGCATATCGAGGTCGGCACACGGATCGTGATCAGCACCGTCGACGGCTCGTACACAGAGCGGGCCAAGGACTGATCGCGCCAAAGACTGTTGGCGCCTTGGGGAGACCGATCGATGGCCGTACGCTCGGCCGACATCAACGTGATCGCGTCCGCGGTGCTGAAAGGCGCGCGCGGCCTGGCGCGGGATTTCGGCGAAATTGAAAGTCTCCAGGCCAGCCCCAAGGGCACCAGCGCCTTCGTCGCCAAGAGCCTGGCGTGGAACGGGCAGGTCCTGGACCGGGAACTGGCCCGGTCGCGGCCGCGCTTCGGTCTGCTGTCGGCTCGGGCCAACACCGCCGGCACCGACAACGCGCGCTGGATCGTGGATCCGATCAACGGGCTTGCCAATTTCGGCCGCGGCATTCCCCATTACGCCATTTCGGTTGCCCTCCAACGGGACGGCGCGGTGGTCGCCGGGGCGGTCTACGATCCGCTTCGCGACGATCTCTATTGGGCCGAAAGGGGCGTCGGCGCCTATCGCAACGATCGCCGCCTGCGGGTGTCGGGCCGACGCGATCCGCGCCAGATGCTGATCGGCACCTGTGCCGATGAAACCGGCCAACCGGACGACATTCGCGACCGCGAGGCGGCGCTGGCGCGAGCCGTCGCCAGTGGTGCCGCCGGACTGCGCCGGCTTGGCTGCGCGGCGCTGGATCTTGCCTACGTCGCCGCCGGCCGGCTTGACGGTTTTTGGGCGACGCATCTGAATCCCTGGGAATTCGCGGCCGGCGTTCTTCTGGTGCGCGAGGCCGGTGGATATGCCAGCGATTTGAGCGGCGCCGGCGAGCCGGCGGGCGACGGCGGCATCCTCGTCGCCAACGATCACTTGCATGCGGCGCTCGGCGCGCTGCTCCATGCCGCTTGAGCGCGCCGCGGCGGCGCTAAAAGCGGTTGTTCCGGAGCCGGTTGCTGGCTATTGTTCGCGTGCTCGGTTATCAACACCTCGATCGTGAATTTGGGTGGCGGATGGGTTGACGGTGGTGCGTGATTTGATCTGTCGGCCGAGACGATGTGCGATCCGGCGATGCGCCAAGGGCCTGTCGCGGGGCGCGATCGGCTGTGCCGTGGCCATCGGGATCGGGACCGGGGCGTGGGCTCAGGAGCCCTTGACCATCGGGCATGGCCGCCCCGCGGTCGAAGTCAACGAGGATGCGATGTTCTATGGCCTGCCCGGCTATCACGGACGGGCCTATACGCAGCCGCCGTTGTACGATCCGAGCCGGGGCCGAGTGTCGTCGCGGGTGATCAAACTGGTGCCGCCGGCCGGTCTGGTGCCCAGGGCCAGCGCGCCACCACGATCGGCCGCGCCGGTCAAGGCCCAGTCGCGCGTGATCGAACTGCCGCCGCGCCGCGCCCCGGCCGTGCCTCGGACCGAG
>CAJWQN010000372.1 GCA_913045505.1 uncultured Rhodospirillaceae bacterium
GCCCAGAACAGCCCCGAACCCGCACCGGCCGCCCTCGCCACCGACATCTACGCCGAGAGCTGAGATGGCGACCCTGACCGTTCGCGAGGCGTTGCGCGACGCCATGGCCGAGGAAATGCGGGCCGATGATTCGGTGTTCCTGATCGGCGAGGAGGTCGCCGAGTACGAAGGCGCCTACAAGGTGACCCAAGGCTTGTTGGCCGAATTCGGCCCCCGCCGCGTGGTCGATACCCCGATCACCGAGCACGGCTTCGCCGGTATCGGCATCGGCGCCGCGTTCATGGGGCTGAGGCCCGTGGTCGAGTTCATGACTTTCAATTTCGCCATGCAGGCGATCGACCAGTTGATCAATTCGGCCGCCAAGACCCGTTACATGTCGGGTGGCCGGGTCAGTTGCCCGATCACCTTTCGCGGCCCCAACGGCGCCGCCGCGCGGGTCGCCGCCCAGCATTCACAGGACTATACGAGCTGGTATGCCCAGGTGCCCGGCCTGAAGGTGATCGCCCCCTATTCCGGCGCCGACGCCAAGGGCTTGTTGAAAGCGGCGATCCGCGATCCCAATCCGGTGATCTTTCTCGAAAACGAAATGCTCTACGGCCAGAGCTTCGAAATCCCGGACGATGAGGATCATTTGGTACCGATCGGCCAAGCCAACGTGGTCCGCGAAGGCACCGACGTCACCCTGACCGGATTCTCGCGCACGGTCGAATTCTGCCTGGCCGCGGCCGAGGCCCTGGCGGCGGACGACATCTCGGCCGAAGTGATCGATCTCCGCACCCTGCGTCCCCTCGACATGGAGACGGTGCTGGCGTCGGTGCGCAAGACCAACCGCATGGTCGCGGTCGAGGAAGGTTGGCCGGTCGCCGGAATGGCGGCGGAGCTGTCGGCGGCGGTCATGGAACAGGCCTTCGACGACCTGGACGCGCCGGTGCTCCGGGTCAATTCCCTCGACGTGCCCATGGCCTACGCCACCAACCTCGAATCCCTGACCCTGCCCAGCTCCGAGCGGGTGATCGCGGCCGCCAAGGAAGTCGTGTATCGGTAAGTCTCGGCGCGACCCAATCCGCTCAGACGCAAAACGCAAGACCTGATGGTGTGGATGGCCCTCCTTATTCGACTGAAGTCTTTCAACAGTCCTCAGTCTGGCACATCGATGCCGAAATGGGAGGGCCGTCCACACCATCAGGTCTTGCGTTTTGCCATTGGCGGGGTCGAACGCCGCGCGCCGTCGCCGCCTCAAGCTTACCGGTTCGTGGCCAAGAACCCGAACCGGTGGCCGGCGGTTTTTCGGATTTGAATTTCGTCGGTGCCTTCGGTGATGCGGGCGCGGCGGTGGTGGTGATGGATGTGCTCTGGGGCGCAAGCAAGGACTCGATGGCGCGCGTCGACGATTTGAGATTCCGGGTTCAATAGAGCCGGGTCTTGTAGGACTCCTCGATCCGGGCGTCGGCGGCGGCGGCTACCTCCGCGTCGATCGGGGCGCCGGCGATCTGTTCGGCGATCATCTGGCCGAGGCCGGGCAAGATGTCGCGGCTGACATGGCGCTCCGGGTCCCACAGGTGGGAGCGGATCATGGCCTTGCCGCAATGAAGGAACGCTTCCCTCACCGTCACTCGGACGGCGACCTTCGGCCGTATGCCGTTGGTCTCGGCGGCGGCCAGAATGGCTTGGTCGCGGACGACCTCGGCGGTCCCGTTGATGCGCAAGGTTTCGTTGATTCCGGGCACCAAGAACAACAATCCGACCGACGGTTGGTCGACGATGTTGGCCAGCGTATCGAGCCGGTTGTTGCCGCGCCGATCGGGGACGATCAAGGTGGAATCATCGATGACACGGACGAATCCGGGCGCGTCGCCACGCGGGCTGACATCGGCGTTGCCGTCCGAATCATGGGTCGATATGCACAGAAACGGCGATAACGCGATAAACCGTTTGCAGTAGGTATCGAGCTTCGACAACTGCTTGGCGATTACCCGCTCGGTGGGCGGGTCGTGAAGGGCGCGCAGGTCGTCGATCGACGCCACCGCGCTCGAGTCATTCTCGGTCATCG
>CAJWQN010000373.1 GCA_913045505.1 uncultured Rhodospirillaceae bacterium
GGCTTGCTGGACTCCGGCCATGCCTACCGGTGCTTTTGCACGCCGGAGGAACTCGACGCCATGCGCGAAAAGGCCCGCGCCGCCGGTGGCGGATCGCGTTACGACGGAACTTGGCGCGACCGCGATCCGGCCGAGGCGCCGCCGGGCGTGGCGCCGGCGATCCGATTCCGGGCGCCCCAATCCGGCGAGACCGTGATCGAAGACCTGGTGCAAGGGCCGGTGAGAGTGGCCAACGCCGAGCTCGACGATATGATCCTGCTGCGCGCCGACGGCACGCCAACCTACATGGTGTCCGTGGTCATCGACGACCATGACATGGGTGTCAGTCATGTCATTCGCGGCGACGACCACCTGACCAACGCGTTCCGGCAGTGGCAGTTGTTTCATGCGCTCCGCTGGGAGCCGCCCGCCTTCGCCCATATCCCGCTGATTCACGGACCCGATGGGGCGAAGCTGTCCAAACGGCACGGGGCGCTGGGGGTCGCGGCCTATCGCGATATGGGCTTCCTGCCCGAGGCGCTGCGAAATTACCTGCTGAGGCTGGGCTGGAGCCATGGCGACGACGAAATCATCGACACCGATCAGGCGGTGGCCTGGTTCGATCTGGACAGCGTCGGCCGATCGCCGGCCCGGTTCGACATGAGCCGGCTCGAAAGCTTGAACGCCCATTATCTCCGCCACGCCGACAACGACCGCTTGTGCGATTCGATTTGGCCCCGGATCGCCGCGGACATCCCGAACGAGGCCGAGGGAACTGCGAAATCCACACTGCTGGCGGGATTGGACGGTCTCAAGCAACGCCCACGCACCCTGGTCGAACTGGCGGAGAATGCCAGATTCTATGTCGCGCCACGGCCAATCCCGGTGACCGCGAAAGCCGCGAAACTGCTGGCGCCGGAAGCCCGAGCGCGGCTCGAACGGTTGCGTGACCGGCTGGCGGAACCCGGTCCATGGGACGAATCGGCCCTCGAGGATCTGGTCCGCGATTTCGCCGCCGCCGAGGTCGTCAAGCTTGGCCAAGTGGCCCAACCGCTGCGGGCCGCCCTCACCGGTGCCATCGCGTCGCCGGGAATCTTCGAAGTCATGGCGGTGCTCGGCCGCGATGAAGTTCTCGGCCGCCTTTCCGATCTTTAACCTATTGAAAAACAGTAATTTTACCCCCGCCGGAGTGGGGCAGTGCTGGGCACGCAAATTGCAAAATGGCGCGCCAACGCCTATTCTATACATGGGAGCGTGCGGAAGTCGCCTGGCGGCGACGCCGACGACTCCAGGAGGGGAAATTCGCATGCAAGAGACGGCAGAAAAGAACAAGTCCGGGGTGGTCGAGGAAACGGTCACGTTGACCGACAATACGACCGGAAAATCGATCGAATTTCCGGTCCGATCCGGGACTCTGGGGCCGAAAGTCATCGACATACGTCGCCTCTATGCCGAGACCGATATGTTCACCTTCGACCCCGGTTTCACCTCGACCGGAAGCGCCGAATCGGCCATCACCTACATCGACGGTGAACAGGGAATCCTTCTGCATCGGGGCTATCCGATCGAGGAGTTGGCCGAGAAGAGCGACTTCCTGGAGGTTTCGTATCTGCTGCTGTACGGCGATTTGCCGACCGCCGCCGAAAAGGAGCAGTTCGTCCATCACGTGACCTATCACTCGATGCTGCACGAGCAGGTCACCTATTTTCTCCGCGGCTTTCGGCGCGACGCGCACCCGATGGCGGTGCTGATCGGCGTGGTCGGCGCCCTGTCGGCGTTCTACCACGACAATATCGATATCTCCGATCGTCGCCAGCGTGAGATCACCGAGCACCGGCTGATCGCCAAGATGCCGACGATCGCGGCCATGGCCTACAAGTTCTCGGTCGGCCAGCCTTTCATCTATCCGCGCAACGACCTGAACTATGCCGAGAATTTCCTGCACATGCTGTTCGCGGTGCCGGCCGAGGAATACGACGTCAATCCGGTGCTATCGCGCGCCATCGACCGCATTCTCATCCTGCACGCCGATCACGAACAGAACGCCTCGACCTCGA
>CAJWQN010000374.1 GCA_913045505.1 uncultured Rhodospirillaceae bacterium
GCGCCAGCCAGACGTGAGGGTCGGTCCGGGCCAGATCCGCGGCCCGGTCGCCGGCCCCCTCATGATCGTGGCGGTCGTCCCATACCCCGCCGGCGCGCGCCGGCAACAGCGCCAAACCCTCGGTTTCGATCAGCGAGATCACCGTGGCGTCCCCGGCCAGGGTCCCGAGCGGCTTGACCAGAAAGGTTTCCAGGGATTCGCCGATCCAGAACACCACCGACGCCGCCGCCAGCGCCCGGGCTTCGGACGGGCGCATCTGGTAGCCATGGGGCGAGCCATAGCCGCGCAGAATCAGGACCGGCTCGCCGACCCCGGCCATCACCCCCGCGACCAGGGAATGGACCGGCGCCACGCTGGCCACCACGCGGAGGCCGTCGTCCGCGCGCAGCGGAGGGGAAACCATCGATGCGGCGACGAGCGCCACAAAAATGCGAGCCCAGATCAGGGTCCAGCGACTCATGAAATGGTCACGGCACATGCGTTCAGGGCGGATTCCAGGACTCGGACGGGGCTGGGTTGGAGCCTATGGCCGGCCAGTCCCAAAACCCTTGATTTCGCGCGATGGCCCCGCACATGCGTTCCCATGAAATTTGGTAATGTTATAATGTATCATTATGACGCAGAAGCCGCAGCCGCTGATCGAGGCCGAAGACCTTTGCCTCCGGCTAGGCGACCGCCAGGTGCTCGATCACGTCGATCTGGCTCTGTCCGCCAACGAGATCGTGACCCTGGTCGGGCTCAACGGCTCCGGCAAATCGACCCTGGTTCGGGTCCTGCTCGGCCTGCTGGTTCCGGATTCCGGGACGGTGTGGCGGGCGCCGGGGCTGCGGGTCGGCTATACCCCCCAACGCCTGGCCGTGGACCGAACCCTGCCGATGACGGTGGCGCGTTTTCTCGCCCTCGGCCACAAGGCATCGCCGGCCGGCCTCGACGAGGTGCTCGAGGAAGTCGGCGCCGGGCACGTCGTCGCCAGCCAGGTCGCCGAGATTTCGGGCGGCGAGTTGCACCGGGTCTGTCTGGCGCGGGCCTTGCTCCGCGCCCCCGACCTGTTGGTGCTGGACGAGCCGATGAGCGGGGTCGATGTCTCCGGACAAGCCGATCTCTACGACCTGATCGGGCGCATTCGCCGCCGCCGGGGCTGCGGGGTCCTGCTGGTCTCCCATGATCTTCATCTGGTGATGGCCGCCACCGATTCGGTCATCTGCCTCAACCATCATGTCTGCTGCACCGGCCAGCCCCATGCGGTGATGCGTGACCCCACCTTCACGGCCCTGTTCGGCGGCCACTTCGCCGACGCGGTGGCGGTCTACCGCCATGACCACGACCACCGTCACGACCCGACCGGCAAAGTGATTCCGTCTCCGCCCGGCGGGGTTTGACGCGGCGCGATGGACGATTTCCTGGTCCGGGCGATGTTGGGCGGGATCGGCGTGACCCTGGCGACCGGGCCACTGGGGTGTTTCGTGGTCTGGCGGCGCCTCGCTTATTTCGGTGCCGCCTTGTCCCATTCGGCGCTCTTGGGCGTGGCGCTCGGGTTCCTGCTGGGCATCGACCTGACGTTGGGCATTTTCGCGGTCTGCGCGGCCCTGACGCTGCTGGTGGTCGGCCTCGAGCGGCGCCGGCTGCTGGCCAGCGACACGCTCATGGGCATCCTCGCCCATAGCGCGCTTGCCGCCGGCATGGTCGCGATCGCGTTCATGCCGACGCTGCGCATCGACCTGATGGCCACCCTGTTCGGCGACGTGCTCGCGGTCAGCCGCGCCGACCTGGTCCTGATCGGCGCCGTCGCCCTCGTCGTCCTGGCCGGCCTAGCCGTGATCTGGCGGCCGCTCCTGTCGGCCACTGTGCACGAGGACCTGGCCATGGTCGAGGGCGTGCCGGTGCTGGGCGTGCGTATCCTGTTCATGTTGATGGTGGCCCTGGTGATCGCGGTCGGCATGAAGATCGTGGGCATTCTGCTGATCGTATCGCTGCTGATCCTGCCGGCGGCCGCGGCCCGACGATTTGCCGCCACGCCCGAGCGGATGGCGC
>CAJWQN010000375.1 GCA_913045505.1 uncultured Rhodospirillaceae bacterium
AACCCCTGACCTCGACATTGCGAACGTCGCGCTCTCCCAACTGAGCTACGGCCCCACGGGCGCGCCGGACATGGTCGCCCAAGCGGATCGTGTCAACGCGCGTACAACCCGGCGGGCGCATGTTATATACTGGTGCCTCAAGCCCGTAAATCCTCCATTCCCCGGCACATTCCTGTCATGCTCGAGCTTCTTGGATTCATTGCCTGGCTGATCGGCCTCTATATCTGGGTGTTCATTTTGTCCGCGATCCTGAGCTGGCTGGTCGCGTTCAACGTGATCAACACCTCCAACCGGTTCGTCTACTCGGTCGGCAACGCGCTCTATCGCCTGACCGAGCCGGTGCTGAAACCGATTCGCCGCTATCTGCCCAACCTGGGCGGGATCGATCTGTCGCCGGTGGTCGCCATTATCGGCCTGATCTTTGTCCAGAACGTGGTCGTGCGCGGCTGGCTGATGCGGATGTTCGGGGGCTATTGACCGCGCCCGCGCCGACCCCGTTCCGCAAGCGCGGCGACGGAGTCCAGGTCGCGGTCCGACTGACGCCCGGGGCGGCACGGGCCGGACTCGACGGCGTCCGTGTCGATGCCGCCGGCAACCCCTATCTCGCCGCGCGGGTCGCCGCGCCCGCCGAATCCGGCCGGGCCAACACCGCCTTGATCAAGCTGCTGGCCAAGCTGTGGCGCCTGCCGCGCGGAACCATCACTCTGACCGCCGGCCACCGGAGCCGGCGAAAGAGTCTGCGCATCGCCGGCGACCCCGAGGCACTGTTCGCCCGGCTCGAGCGGACGCTGCTGGACGGCTGATCCGTCTGTTCAGCCGCGGCGCGCGCGCAGGGTCCTGAGGCGGAGCGCGGTGAGCTTGATGAAACCTTCGGCATCGGCCTGGTCGTAAACCGCGTCTTCCTCGAACGTGACGATGTCCTGATCGTAGAGGCTGTGCGGCGATCGCCGGCCGATCACGATCGCGTTGCCCTTGTAGAGCTTGAGCCGGACCGTGCCCGTGACGAAGTCTTGAGTCCGATCGATCGCCGCTTGCAGCATCTCGCGCTCGGGCGAGAACCAGAGGCCGTTGTAGATCAGTTCCGCGTAGCGCGGCATCAGCTCGTCTTTCAGGTGCATCTGGCCGCGGTCCAGGGTCAGGCTCTCGATCGCGCGATGGGCGATCAACAGGACCGTGCCGCCGGGGGTCTCGTAGACGCCGCGCGACTTCATGCCGACGAAGCGGCTTTCGACGATATCGGCGCGGCCGATGCCATTGGCGCCGGCAAGTTGGTTGAGCCGCTCGAGCAGCGCCGCCGGCGACAGCCCGACGCCGTCGATCGCCACCGCGTCGCCGGACTCGAATGCGATGTCGATCTCCGTTGGCTGGTCAGGCGCCGCCTCGGGCGCGGAGGTGCGGGTGAACATGTCCTCGGCCGGCGCCCGCCACGGGTCCTCCAACGCCTTGCCCTCGTAGGAGATGTGCAACAGGTTGGCGTCGGTCGAATAGGGCGGCTCGCCCTGTTTGTCGCGGGGAATCGGAATCTGGTGGGTCTCGGCATAGGCGATCAGATCGGTCCTGGACGCCATCGCCCATTCCCGCCACGGCGCGATCACGGTGATCTCGGGATCGAGCGCATAGTAGCCGAGTTCGAACCGGACCTGATCGTTGCCCTTGCCGGTGGCGCCGTGGCAGACCGCATCGGCGCCGGTGGCATGGGCGATCTCGATCTGGCGTTTGGCGATCAGGGGCCGGGCGATGGCGGTGCCGAGCAGATAGGCGCCTTCATAGAGGGCATTGGCGCGAAACATCGGAAACACGTAGTCGGCGACGAAGGTCTCGCGCAGATCGTCGATGAAAATCTCGGTGATGCCCAGCATTTCGGCCTTGGCCCGGACCGGGGCCAGTTCCTCGCCCTGGCCGAGGTCGGCGGTAAATGTGACCACCTCGCAGCCGCGCTCGTGCTGGAGCCAGCGCAGGATGATCGAGGTGTCGAGCCCGCCCGAATAGGCGAGCACCACTTTCTTGACGTCGCTGGCC
>CAJWQN010000376.1 GCA_913045505.1 uncultured Rhodospirillaceae bacterium
TGGATCTCGCATTGGGCACCGGCGAGGTGCACGCGATCATGGGGCCGAACGGCTCGGGCAAGAGCACCCTGGCCCATGTGCTGGCCGGGCGCGACGGCTACCAGGTCACCGACGGCCGGGTGCGCTACCTGGGCCAGGACCTGCTGGCGCTGGACGCCGATGAGCGCGCCCGCGAGGGTCTGTTCCTGGCGTTCCAATATCCGGTCGAGATTCCGGGAGTCGCCAACGCGACCTTTCTCAGGACCTCGGTCAACGCGGTCCGCAAGCATCAGGGGCTCGCGGAACTCGACGCCATGGATTTTCTGAAAACCGCCCGGCGAAAGCTGAAGGCCCTCGAGATGGACGAGTCGTTTCTCACCCGCCCGGTCAATGTCGGCTTCTCCGGCGGCGAGAAAAAGCGCAACGAGGCGTTCCAGATGGCGATGCTGGAGCCGCGGCTGGCGATTCTGGACGAAACCGATTCCGGACTCGATATCGATGCGCTGAAGGTGGTGGCCGCCGGCATCAACACCCTGCGCGGCAAGGACCGGACGATGCTGGTGATCACCCATTACCAGCGCCTGCTCGACCATGTCGTGCCCGACCGTGTGCATGTGCTGGCCGCCGGCCGGATCGCGCGCTCGGGCGACAAGGCCCTGGCCCTCGAACTGGAAGATCGGGGCTACGCCGCGTTCGGCGACGCCGCCTGAGGGATGAAGGGCGGACGCAAGCGATGACCATGGATCCGGCAACCACGGCGCCCTATCTGGACCATTTCGCCGAGCTGCGGCCGGCATTGCCCGGCGCCAGGCTCGATTGGCTGGATCGGCTGCGCGCGAACGCGATCGAGCGCTTCGCCTGGCATGGCCTTCCCGGCGTCAAGGTCGAGGAATGGAAGTACACCAACCTCGCGACCCTGGCCAAGACCCGGTTTCGCGCCGCGGCGCCGCTCGCCAACAGCATCACCGGCGCCGCCGTCGCGCGCTTGAGCCTGGCCGCGCCCTGCCATCGCCTGACTTTCGTCAACGGCCATTACCGTGCAGATCTTTCGAACCTGGAGGCCCTCCCCGACGGTGCGATCGTCACCGGGCTGGCCGCGGCGCTCGAGGCCCACCCGAACTTGGTCGAGGCCCATCTGACCGACCCCCGTGACCTGATCGAGGAGCGCCTGTCCGGCCAGCGCGACCCCCGCCCCCATGCCCTGGTCGCGCTCAACGCGGCGTTCATGACCGACGGCGCGTTCATCCACCTGCGCCCCGGCGTCGGGTTGGACAAGCCGGTGCAGGTCCTTCATCTGGCCGCGCCAAGGGCCGGGTCCGAGATTATCCAGCCACGCGGCTTGATCATTGCCGAGGCCGGCGCGCGCCTGTCGGTGATCGAGACCTTCGCCCATCACGATGCCGGCGCGCCGGACTACTGGTCCAACGCCGTGACCCAGGTCGCGGTGGGAGCCGGCGCCGATGTCGACCACGCCAGGCTCCAGGCCGAAAGCGCCAGCGCGAGCCACATCGCCGCGACCCACGCCCGGCTCGACGATGGCGCCCGCTACCGGAGCTTTGTCATGTCGATCGGTGCCCGACTGTCGCGCGACGAAATTCGCGCCGACCTGGCGGGCCGCGACGGCGAGTGCCGGCTGAACGGCGTCTATCTGGGCCGGCGCGATCAGCGCATGGACCATTGGACCCGGGTCGACCATCGCGCCGCCGGAGGCACCACCGACGAGACCTACAAGGGCGTGCTCGACGACTCCGCGCACGGCGCCTTTCAAGGCAAGATCCGGGTCTGGCCGGGGGCGACCAAGAGCGACGCCCGCCAGCTCAACCACAACCTGCTGCTGTCGAATGGCGCCGAGGCGGCGTCCAAGCCGGAGCTGGAAATTCTCGCCGATGACGTGAAATGCAGCCACGGCGCCACGGTCGGCGATCTCGATCGGGACGCGCTGTTCTATTTGCGCGCCCGCGGCATCGACCAGGCCGCGGCCGAGCGCCTACTGGTCGAGGCGTTTGTGAGCGCGCTGATCGACGAATCGGTGCC
>CAJWQN010000377.1 GCA_913045505.1 uncultured Rhodospirillaceae bacterium
GTCTCCTGCATCTACGGCATCGGCTCGCCGGAGACCTATTCGCGGATGGTGATCGATCTGGAGGTCGGCAGCGCGATCGATCGCAACCTGCTGCTGCGCCGACTGGTCGAACTGCAGTACAAGCGCAACGACACCAATTTCGTCCGCGGCACGTTCCGGGTGCGCGGCGACGGCGTCGAGATTTTTCCGGCCCATTACGAGGACCGGGCCTGGCGGCTGTCGCTGTTCGGCGACGAGATCGAATCGATCGTCGAGTTCGACCCGCTGACCGGCGAGAAGACCGATTCGCTGGCCACGGTGCGCGTCTACGCCTCGAGCCACTATGTCATTCCGCGCCCGACCATCCGCCAGGCCATCGCCGGCATCAAGGTCGAGCTTCGCGAGCGCCTGGGCGAACTGGCCGCCCAAGACAAGCTGCTCGAGGCGCAACGGCTCGAGCAGCGCGCCAGGTTCGACCTGGAAATGATGGAGGCGACCGGCATCTGCCCCGGGATCGAGAACTATTCGCGCTATCTGACCGGGCGCCGGCCGGGCGAGCCGCCGCCGACCCTGATCGAGTATTTGCCGGAGAACGCGTTGATCGTGGTCGATGAAAGCCATGTCACCGTGCCCCAGCTTGGCGGCATGTACCGGGGCGACTTCAATCGCAAATCGACCCTGGCGGAGTTCGGTTTTCGGTTGCCGTCCTGTGTCGACAACCGCCCGCTCAAATTCGAGGAATGGGACGCCATGCGGCCCCAGGCGGTGTTCGTCTCGGCGACTCCGGGCCCGTGGGAGCTGGCCCGGACCGGCGGCGTGTTCGTCGAGCAGGTGATACGCCCGACCGGCTTGATCGACCCGGTCTGCCTGGTCCGCCCGGCGTCCACCCAGGTCGATGACCTGCTCGGCGAATGCCGGACCTGTGTCGGGCATGGCCAACGGGTGCTGGTCACCACCCTGACCAAGAGAATGGCCGAGGACCTGACCGAATACATGGGTGAATCCGGGTTGCGGGTCCGCTATCTGCACTCGGACATCGACACCATCGAGCGGATCGAGATCATTCGCGATCTCAGGCTCGGCGCGTTCGATATCCTGGTCGGGATCAATCTGTTGCGCGAGGGGCTGGATATTCCCGAATGCGCCCTGGTCGCGATCCTGGATGCCGACAAGGAAGGCTTCCTGCGTTCCCAGACCTCGTTGATCCAGACCATCGGGCGCGCGGCCCGAAACCTGGACGGCCGCTGCATTCTCTATGCCGACACCATGACCGATTCGCTCGAAAAGGCGATCGGGGAAACCAATCGCCGGCGCGAAAAGCAGCAGGCCTTCAACATCGCCAACGGCATCACACCGGAAAGCATCCGCAAGGACATCGACGATATTCTCGAGGGCGTCTACGAGGCTGATTACGTGACCGTGGAGACCGGCGACGAGGAGACTCGGCATCTGATCGGCCATAACCTGACCGCGTATTTGAGCGACCTGGAAAGCCGCATGCACGACTCCGCCGCCAACCTGGAATTCGAGGAGGCGGCGCGGTTGCGAGACGAGATTCGGCGCCTGGAGGCGGCCGAGCTCGGGGTCGATCCGGATCGCGGCCTGCGTCGCGCCCGCCGGCGCCAGCGCCAAGCGGGCCAATCCCGCCGTCACACCCGGTCGCGCCGCAGTGCTTGAGAAACGATCGCGGCGGGGCAAGCGAGGCCAGCTAGAGCGTTTTCCGAATAGGATCACGATTCTGATTGTTCGGAAAACAAGCTAGGGAATCAGAACCGCGGCGCCTTCGATTTGGCCGGCGCGGAGGGCATCGAGGGCCTGGTTGGCCTCGGTCAAGGAGAAGCGCCGGATGGTGGTGCGGATCGGGATTTGAGGCGCCAGAGCCAGGAACGCCGCGCCGTCGCGGCGGGTCAGATTGGCGACCGAAACCAGGCGCCGTTCGCCCCATAGAATGGCGTAGGGGAAGGCCGGAATCTCGCTCATGTGAATGCCGGCGCAGACCACCGTGCCGCCCGGCGCGACGGCGCGCAGCGC
>CAJWQN010000378.1 GCA_913045505.1 uncultured Rhodospirillaceae bacterium
CGCCCTCAACATGCCGTCGGTGTCGGCCGAGGAGGCACCCAGGCTCCGCCCCTATCTGACCCTGGCCGCCCAACTCGGCCGGTTCGCCGGCCAGGTCACCGAAACCGGGCTGCGCGCGGTGTCGGTCGAGTTCGAGGGCCACGCCGCGACCCTCAACACCCGTCCGCTGACCGCCGTGGTGCTGGAGGGGCTGCTCAGCCCGTTGATGGAATCGGTCAACATGGTCAACGCACCGGTGGTCGCCAAGGAGCGCGACATCGACGTGCGCGAAATCAAGCATGAGGGCGCCTGCGATTATCACACCCTGATCCGCCTGACCGTAACCACCGAGGCCAGGACCCGGGCCGTGGCCGGAACCCTGTTCGGCGACGGACCCCGGCTGGTCCAGGTCAAGGGCATCAAGATCGAGGCCGAACTGGGGCCCCATATGCTGTTCGTGACCAACAAGGACAAGCCCGGCTTTATCGGCAGCCTGGGCCAGACCCTGGCCGACGCCGAAATCAATATCGCCACCTTTCACCTGGGCCGGGCCGCGCCGGGCGCCGACGCCATCGCCCTGGTCGAGGTCGACCAGCCGTTGGATGACCCGGTCCTGGCCCGAGTCCAGGCACTGCCCCATGTGGTTCGGGCCACCGCGCTCAACTTCTAGCCGCCGCCGGCGGCGTGGGCGGTGTAAGCTGGGCACAAGATGAACGATCGCGCGAAACAGGCATTGCTGCCCGCCGGCCTGGGCGATTTGCTCCCGCCCGAGGCCGAGCACGAGGAAGCCGTCGCGCGGCTGCTGATGGACCGGTTCACGAGCTACGGCTACGACCGGGTCAAGCCGCCGCTGGTCGAGTTCGAGGACGGCCTGCTCGACGGGATCGGCGCCTCGGTGGCCGGCGAGACCTTCCGGCTGATGGACCCGGTATCGCAGCGGATGATGGGCGTGCGCGCCGACATCACGCCGCAGGTGGCACGCCTGGCGGCGACCCGGCTGACCGGCGCGCCGCGCCCGCTCAGGATCAGCTATTCGGGCGAAGTGCTGCGGCTGAAGGGCAGCCAACTCCGCCCAGCCCGCCAGTTTCGGGCCACCGGCGTTGAACTGATCGGCGCCGCCAAGGCGGCGATGGGTGACGCCGAAGTGATCCTGCTGGCCGCCGAGGCGGTCGGCGTGGCCGGGATCTCCGGCCTCACGGTCGATATCACCGCGCCGGCCCTGGCACGTGCTGTCTGCGCCGGACTGGCGGTGCCGGCGGCGGTGCAATCGCCATTGCTGGCCGCGCTCGACCGCAAGGATGCCGCCGCGATCGACGAAATCGGGGGCGACGCGGCGGCGATCCTCGGCCGGCTGCTGGCCGCCGCGGGACCGGCCGAGATCGGCGTCCCGGCGTTGGCGGAACTGGACCTCGCCGAGCCGGCGGGCGCGCTTGCCCAACGCCTGGTCGAGGTCGTCGAGCTCGTCGGACAGGCCGCGCCGACGCTGAGCCTGACCATCGACCCGGTCGAGCGCCGGGGATTCGAATATCATACCGGGGTCAGCTTCACATTGTTCGCGCTCGGTGTTCGCGCCGAATTGGGCTCGGGCGGGCGCTACCTGACGGCCAACGGCGAGCCGGCGACCGGGTTCACTCTGTTCATGGACACGTTGATGCAATCGGTGCCCGGCCCGAGCGGGCGCCGGCGCGTGTTCGTCCCGTTCGCGACCCCGGCCGGGCCGGGCCAAGCACTGCGCGCGGACGGCTGGGTCACGATCAACGGCCTGATCCCGGACGACGATCCCCGCTTCGAGGCAGCCCGCCTGGGGTGCAGCCATGTCTGGCTGGAGGGCGCCGTCCAGGCCCTCGATGAAGACGAGGTGCACGATGGCTAACGTCGCCGTGGTCGGTGCCCAATGGGGCGACGAAGGCAAGGGCAAGATCGTCGATTGGCTGTCCCATCGGGCCGACATCGTCGTCCGCTACCAGGGCGGCCACAATGCCGGCCATACCCTGGTCATCAACGGCACCACTTACAAGCTGAGCCTC